>CAIWIS010000199.1 GCA_903912795.1 uncultured Bacteroidales bacterium | reverse complement strand
GCGTTTGCTCAGTCCGTACCTCTCAATTGCTTCAATAATTTCTTCTGCCATATTTTTGTTATTTTTGTTCTGCGAACGTTTTTTTTTGGTTCTTCGAACGTTTTACTTGGTGCTGTGCACGTTGTTCTGGTGCTATGCACGTTGTTTTTGGTTCTGCGAACGTTTTACATGGTGCTTCGCACGTTGTTCTGCTGCTGTGCACGTTGTTTTTGGTTCTTCGAACGTTTTACTTGGTGCTTCGCACGTTTGTTAATTAACAATTTAACGCCTGCAAGGCCTCTTTAACGGCATAGCCCTTTAGAACGGCGTAGCCCAATAAACGGCGTAGCCCTCTTTAACGGCGAAGCCCAATAAAGGCGTAGCCCTTTAGAACGGCGTAGCCTTTAGAACGGCGAAGCCCAATAAAGGCGTAGCCCTCTTATTTCATTGCCTGATTGGCTGTAATTGTTATCATGCGTACTATATCGTCCACCGAACAACCACGCGAAAGGTCGTTGATAGGTGCCGCTATTCCTTGTAAAATGGGGCCAACGGCTTGTGCTCCTGAGAAACGTTCTACCATTTTGTAGCCAATATTTCCGGATTGCAAATCGGGGAAAACCAACACATTAGCATGTCCGGCAATAGCACTTCCGGGTGCTTTGCTTTGTCCAATGGATGGCACAAGTGCCGCATCGGCTTGCAATTCGCCTTCTATTTGCAACGTGGGATTCATTTCGCGTGCTATGCGTGTAGCTTCCACTACTTTGTCCACCAACTCGTGTTTGGCACTGCCTTTGGTCGAGAAACTCAACATGGCCACACGTGGTTCAAAACCAGCAACTGCTTTGGTAGTTTCGGCTGTGGACACGGCTATTTCGGCTAATTCTTTGGCTGTAGGATTTGGATTCACAGCACAGTCGGCAAATACCAACAAGCCATCTTCGCCATATTGCGTAGCAGGAGTAAACATTAAAATAGCTCCCGACACCACACTTATTCCGGGTTTTGTTTTTATAATCTGAAAAGCCGGACGAAGCACATTGCCAGTCGTATTTTGAGCTCCAGCCAATTCGCCATCGGCATCACCATTTTTAATCATCAAGCAACCCAAATACAAGGGGTCTTTTGCTAATTTAATAGCTTCGTCCTTTGTAAGTCCTTTGCTTTTGCGAATTTCGAATAACAAATCGGCATAAACAGCCATTTGTGGATCCGTTTCGGGATTAATTATGGTTGCTTGGTCAATGCATTTCAGGTTATTTTCGGCTGCAAGACGCGAAATTTCCTTTTCGTCGCCAATTAAAATGAGTTTAGCAGCTTTTTCTTGGAGAATAATATCCGCCGCTTTCAATGTGCGTATTTCAGTTCCTTCGGGCAAAACAATGCGCTGCGGATTCGCTTTTGCGCGCTGCATAATTTGATCTAAAAGTTTCATTGTTAATTGATTGAAATATAATTGTTGTTGTAGAATTGTCCGAAAACGATAGGTCTGATTTGCGCCACAAAGATAGTACAAAAATAACTAATTGCAATGTCGACATTGCAATTTAAGCTCAAAAATTTATATTTTGTCAAAAAACGAAGAAAAATGAGCAAAAAATAAGGAATGAAAAAGAGATAAAAGGGAGCATTTCATATTTATAACACGCCAAATCTAACAAATAATTTATACTTTTGGCGAATAATAATGCGATAATCTGTTAAATCAACAATCTTTAATAAAATCGAATAAATGGACTTGACGTTTTCAATGTGGCTATTAGCCATACTTTCCGCCATTATGATAGGTATGGCTAAAACCGGAGTAAATGGCTTGGGGACGCTGGTAGTGCCTATTATGGCCTTTATATTTGGTGGTATGCCCTCGTCGGGGCTGGTGCTGCCCATGCTTATTATGGCCGATGTGTTTGGTGTGGTTTATTATCACCGCAGCACACATTGGAAAACGGTGCTTGGTGTATTGCCGTGGGCTTTTGCGGGAATATTGATTGGATTGATGGTTGGTAAAAACATATCGTCGCTAGAGTTCAAACAGTTGATTGGAGTTCTTGTAATTCTGAGTCTGGGAGTAATGCTTTGGATGGAGTTTCGGAAAAAGAAAACCACCGAAATTGTGCCTCACAAAACCACTGTTGCCATTCCGTTTGGGATTATGGGCGGGTTTTCCACCATGATTGGCAATGCAGCCGGACCCATAATGAGTGTGTATTTACTATCCAAAAATCTCCCCAAGAAAGAATATATCGGCACTGCAGCTTGGTTTTTCTTTATTATCAACCTTTCCAAATTGCCTTTGCAAATTTGGGGCTGGCACAATATCACCATCCAAACGCTTACTTTTAATCTCATGCTATTGCCTGCCATTGCTCTAGGAGCGTATCTGGGAATAAAAATCGTAAAACTTTTTCCCGAAAACACGTATCGTTGGTTTGTATTGGGTGCTACTTTTGTATCGGCTGTAGCGTTGTTAATAGCGTGAAAATGGGGAAATGGCCAAGTAAAAGCAACTTACCTTATCAATCTAATACTGTAATTTACTTTATGGAAGTTTTGTACTTATAAACATTAGTATTTCACAATCTTTTGCGAGTGCGTGAAACTATCCGATTGGATTTTGAGAAGGTAAACACCATTGGGTAGGTCGTTGATATCAACTGTTGAACTTACAAAGTGGCGGGTTGAGTTTTTAAGAACACTGCCTGTAAGGCTACTAAGTGTCCAACTGCAAGTTGCGGAATCGAAGTTGCTAATATAAAAAACACCATGCGACGGATTTGGGTAAACTTTTACAGTTGAGACATTTTCAGGACTCGCTGGCGAGCTAGTTTCAATAAATGGTGCATACGTGAGTTGTATGGTTTGAGCTTGTTGAATTACAATCTCGTTGTTGAATGGAAACGAAATGTGAGTCATAAGTTTATCGCCCGTTTTGCCACCCCAAAAACCGTAAACAGATTCAATTATCATGTTTTTGGAATCGGCCGATAGTATATAATTTACAGAGTTTGTATTGCGCCAATCGCGATATAGCGGTATGGATACTAGCTTTTTGGATTGCTGATTCCCAGAATTGTACTCGTACGTATATCGCAATGTTTGCTCCCAAAAACCACCTTTCCACCACCAATAAATCTCTTCGACTGGCTGTAATGATTCGTTGTATGCATATTCGAGTTTGGAGGCATTTACCCAACGTAAACTGGTAGTATTCCAATTATAATTTCGCAATGAACTTATCTTTTTTGATTTATAATACCATGCTGATTTAGAATAATTTAGCCAATCACCTTGCATATTGCGCTTTTGAACCACTACCGAATTACAGGTGGAATCCAGATTATAGGCATAATGAGTTTTAAAAGCCTCAGGCGTTTGGTTGTATTGAATTACAATGGTTGAATCGAGCATTGAAGAGCCATAAAAATATTGGGTACTTAGACCTGGAACCCATCCATTATTATATGTAAATATGCTCACTATATGCTTTTTGGCATTCAGATATTCAGTTTCTGTTTTCGAAATTGGAATTTTGATGTTATTACTAAAAACAGAATAAGTTTCTACTAATTTCGAATCAATCAAACTGTATTCAAGTGATGATTCATTTTGCCATGCAGCATTTTCCCATTTTCGTTCCACTTGCGAGGCCGGTAAGCTTGTTTGATATGTCCACTCCTTTTGAGTTTGATTTTCGAAACCCGAAGCCGTTTTAAACAACTTTGTCTCCACAACTATCTGAGCATTATCATTATAAATGTAATTGTATTTAAATAATGAATCGTTGGTTGTGAGCTGCATTTCAGTAACTACCTGCTTGTTTTCGGCATTGAGTGCAGCCAAACAGCATAGCAAAAAAAATAGAAAAGCTTTTAAACGAAAAAAATGAAACATATTTAAAATCTACATTAATCTTTTGACGAAAAATTCAGTCTAAATCGGGTACTGCACTTTATAAAAGTCATCAAAAATACAATTATTTATCGATTTTAGCAAACTACGTGAACAGGAGTGATTTTAAATTTGTTTAAAAACAAACGCTGTTTATCGATTTTTTTTTAGTATAATTGCAAGCGAATAATTAAGCAGATTTACCCAAAAAAGGTATATTGCTGATAATGGGACAGTTACACATAAGCAACAATTGCAACATACAATAATACTAACGAATTATCAGCTGCATTATTACATATAATTTTAACAACAATAGCATCAATAAAAAAGTATAAATTCAAACCTTATGAAGAAGTTGCAAATTCCATATTATCCTCAGATTTCGGGAAAAGAGCTTACTGATTTAAGTCCGCTAATAATTGATGAGGGCGCTAGCGATATGGTCGAAAAGGTGAACTGGGCACAACGGTTTCCGTATAAACCGCTCACGCAATTTCATATACTTCGGAGCGAGAGTAGCCTATTTATCCGATTTAATGTACGTGGTAACTTACTGAAAGCAACTTACTCAATTGATCAGGAGCCAGTTTATAAAGACAGCTGTGTAGAGTTTTTCTGTCAGGTTCCGGGTAGCGAATACTATTGTAATTTTGAGTTTAATTGCATTGGCACTTGTTCGGCATCGCGCCGCAAAGGACGGAATGAAGATGTACAATTATTCTGCAAAGACGAAATGCTAACTATCAAGCGTTTACCTTCTATAGGCCGACGAGCATTTAACGAGATGCAAGGAAATTTTGAGTGGGAACTTACGGTTGAAATACCATTTAATTTAATGGGTATTGACCCTGAAAACTTACCTGCAAAACTAATGGCAAACTTTTATAAATGTGCCGACGATACTGATAGCCCGCACTTTGTAAGCTGGAATGCCATTGATACTGTGAAACCCGATTTTCATCGCCCCGAATTCTTTGGTGAATTAGAGTTTTAAATATAAATCACTTAACTTTCTACTCTTACAATTTTCAATTTACAACTTGTATCCACAATAAGCGGCACCGATTCAACAAGCACATTGCTAGTTTCGAGGTTGTAGGCTTTCAGGTCGCTGATACCTAAATGCTTGATGATATTGTAAATTATCAGCGATACTTTCTCTCCAAAATTATTTATTTGATTGATAGTGAATATTCTGTGAATAAGAATAAATTTGAAATCGGCGGTAATATCATGCTTACGCAACGATGGATAATTACTTCGAATATCAAACTCTTTATTTGCAACTAATTCGTCGACAATTTGGCGGAAATATAAATTGACAAGTGGTTGAATTTTAAATCCAATACGCAAATTTACTCTGAATAAAACATCTGGCACTAACTGATCGAAGGTATATTCGAATGTATATGGTTCGTCCATTAAATCAATATGTAACACCCAATAATGATCAGCTCGTTTGGGTTGCTTGTTTAATATCGAATAAATAATCTTATTCTCAATATCGGTACTGAAATTAGCTTTACTAATATACACCAGATTAGTGGCATATTTAGGTATATTTTTATCTTCTTTTAAATCTGAAAGCGTTGTAAAATGTGGTTTAATCTTCACGTATTGCATGTGTCGGTTTTTAATTCGACGGGCATTAAAACATACAAGCATAACTATACCAATACAACCAGCAATTAGTACTGTAACCCAACCTCCATGCATAAACTTAAACATATTGGCAGTAAAAAACGATGATTCGATTATTAAGAACACTACAATAAATGGATATATAAAATACGATTTTACATGAATGGTTTTTAAATAAAAGGTTAAAAGCAGGGTGGTCATAAGCATTGTAATGGTGATTGAAAGACCATAAGCCGCTTCCATTTGCGACGAACTTTGGAAAAACAATACCATAATTACACAAAAAATAAATAAAAAACCATTGACAAATGGAATATACATCTGACCTTTCAGTTTGGTAGGATATTTAATTAACTGACGTGGCCAAAAGTTCAAACTCATGGCTTCGCTAAAAATGGTATATGATCCACTTATAAGAGCTTGACTTGCAATAATGGCAGCTGCAGTAGCTAGTGCCACACCAACTGGCAGAAATACTACAGGCATCATAGCATAAAATGGGTTAACTTCATGAGTTAGACTTCCAATATTAGAAAGTATCCATGCACCCTGACCTAAATAATTAAGTACTAAAGTTGTTTTTACAAATATCCAACTTATACGAATATTTCCAATACCACAATGACCTAAATCGGAATAAAGTGCTTCGGCACCTGTGGTACAAAGAAATACAGCCCCCAAAATTAAAAACCAATTCGGATAATTTGCCAATAAGTTAATAGCATAATATGGATTAAGTGCCTTTAAAATGAGCGGTAAATTTGCAATTTGTAAAATACCTAAAACACCTAATGTTGCAAACCAAATAAACATAATGGGTCCAAATGATTTACCAATAACATTTGTTCCAAATTGTTGAATGAAAAAGAGCGCAGTAATAATACCAATGCTTATTGGAACAACCGGGGTATTTGCATACATGCCTTGTAATCCTTCAATGGCTGAAACAACAGTGATGGCAGGTGTTATTATGCCATCGGCAATAAGTGTACTTGCCCCAAGTATAGCTACAATATAAAGCCATTTTTTTTTGTTACGGCGCACAAGTGCGTACAATGCTAAAATTCCACCTTCGCCTTTATTATCGGCACGAAGTGTAATCATAACATATTTAATTGTGGTTTGAAGTGTGAGTGTCCAGAATATGCATGAAATTGCCCCTAAAATATAATTGGTGTCAACATGCGGATTGGCACCTAAAATTGCTTTCATCACATACAATGGCGACGTGCCGATATCGCCATAAACAATACCTAATGTAACAATAGCACCAATAATTGTAAATTTACTTTGATGCTTATGGGGTACTTTTGAATTAGTCATTTTTGAAAATCTTTATAAATTAAAAATCAATCTAAAAAGCAATTTTCAATAGTATTTACAATATGACGGGTTAACAAAAGAAAAAATGAATCGGAAATAAAATTGGTTTAAATGCCAAATCCAAAAACAGCAATTTGGTTGTAGATAGCACTGAATAAACCAATTACCATTATTCCTAACGTACAAATCACTAAACTTAACTTCATAGCACCATCGCTTGCAACAAGTTCAATTGGGTTTTCACTCTTGGTTAAGAACATAGCTTTTATGACCAACAAATAATAATACAAAGAAATAATTGTATTTAATAAGGCTATAAACACCAGCACATAGAAACCTTGATCAATAGCTGCTGAGAACACAAAGAATTTGCTAAAAAACCCAGCAAAAGGTGGAATTCCTGCCAATGAAAACAGCGCTAACATCATCACAAAACTTAGGCGAGGATTGGTTTGATAAAGTCCGTTATAATCATCCAATTGCACTTTACCGCTTTGCTGCTCAATAACCGACAAAACACCAAATGCTGCCAAATTTGAGAAGACATAAACCAACACATAATAAACCAACGACGTCATACCTAAGGCAGTACCGCTGATTATAGCTAGCAATATATAACCTGCTTGTGATATTGACGAAAAAGCGAGAAATCGCTTCAAATTTTTCTGACGAACAGCAAAAACATTGGCTACAGTAATACTCACTACGGTAACAACCCACAAAATTGGTTGCCATTGCTCCACCAAATTGCCAAAAACCTTAACCAGCAAGGTAAATAAAACAAATACTGCTGAGCCTTTTGATATAACCGAAAGATAAGAAGTTACATTTGTTTGAGCTCCCTCGTACACATCGGGAGTCCACAAGTGGAAAGGCACCAACGAAATTTTGAAGAATAAACCAACCACAAAAAACACAAATGCCATTATTTGTAATGGATTGGCATTGGTCATTATAAGGGCCAAATCGCTAAAATAAACCGTACCACACGAACCATAAATTAACGAAATACCAAACAGTGAAATGCTCGATGCAAAAACAGCAGAGAACATGTATTTAGCTCCTGCCTCAGCAGCTCTACGATTGTTTTTATCAAATGCTACCAGCGCAGCCATAGGAATTGAAGCTGTTTCGAGACCGATAAAGAACAATAAGAAATTACCCGACGATATCATTAAATACATCCCTAAAAGCGTAGATAAAATCAGAAAATAAAATTCGCCTTTTTTAATTCCTTTATCAAAATCATTAAGGTATTTATGTGCTTGCAGCAATACCAAAAAAGTTCCGACATTCAAAACACTTTTAATATAGGTCTGCATAGGTACATACTGAAACATTCCACCTGCTACTTCGAAAGCATCGCGTGGTATAATATTGAGCAAAGTATGAGCTGCAAATAAAACCAATGCCAAGGGTTGAAAATATTTACGCGCATTTTCCGTTGCAAAAATATCAAATATCAAAAGAAAAATCATCACTCCTAAAAGCGAAAACTCCTCACGCATTTGTAAAAAACTACTATAATCCATATTATTCTTTTTTGACAACCGAAGACTGACGACGGTTACTAGTAAATTTCTTTTATATCTTTATACTAAACACAAACTATTTTCTAATGTCTGTTGTCCGTGGTCTGTTGTCTATTTTATTAACTGACCAATTACAGGAATCACACTCTCGCCAATCATACTCGAAATCCAAAACGGAGCTGAACCCATGGCAAAAATGGCTACTATCAACACACTTACTGCTACCCGTTCGTACCAAACGGCATCTGTCAATTCCTCGTGATGTTTATCCTGTATAGGGCCAAAAATTATTTTACCAACAACTTTCAGAATATATACAGCCGTAATTACAATGGACGAAACTGCTGTAATTGTAAGCACACGGTGAAAAGTATCAGTATGCTGAAACGAACCAACAAAGATGGTCATTTCGGCCACAAAACCACTTAAACTAGGTAAGCCTAACGAAGCCATACCTGCAATAACATAACTCACACCCAAAAATGGCAACACTTTCATTAAGCCACCCATAAGTCGTATATCACGTGTATGCGTTCGTCCGTAAATCATTCCAATCAGGGCAAAAAACAAGGCTGTCATTAAACCATGCGAAAGCATTTGCATAATGGCTCCAGTAGTAGCTGTTTCGTTCATCATTAGTATGGCAAACAATACCAAGCCGCAGTGGCTAACTGACGAATAGGCATTAATATACTTCAAATCGGTTTGGTGAATAGCTCCAAAAGCGCCATAAACTACCGAAATTCCTGTTAATATCAAAAATATCCAAGCCATTTCGTGTGCAGCCTCTGGCATTAAATACATGGCTACGCGAAATGCACCATATCCACCCAGTTTCATCAAAACTCCAGCGTGAAGCATTGATACTGCCGTAGGTGCCGAAGCATGACCGTCGGGCGACCAGGTATGGAAAGGAAACAAAGCACCTAACACACCAAAACCCATAAACGTAAGCGGGAAAAAATAACGCTGCATTTCAACTGGTATGTTATGTAGTTTGGCTATTTCGAGTAAGTTCATGGTGGTAGCACCTGAACTAAAGTAAATCCCCAATATACCAACTAACAATAAGGCCGAACCACCCATAAGCATCAATGTCAACTTCATAGCCGAATATTCTTTACGCCCTGTGCCCCAAATTCCAATGAGCAAATACATGGGAATAAGCGCTATTTCGTAGTACATAAACATGGTAAACAAATCGGTAGTGATAAAGAAACCATATACGCCTATGGAAAGCAAACTAAACCATAAGAAAAATTCTTTCGGAAGCGGATCAATTTTCCACGAAGCAAAAACTCCTGTAAATACAATGATGGAAGATAGAATTAACATGGCAACTGAAATGCCATCAACCCCTACTGAATAATGAATATTAAAAGGTGCATACCAAACTGTATCAGCCATAAAAAGCATTTCGGCCACATTGCCTGCAGCACGCTCGGTAAGATACATATACGTAAGTGTCGCCGACATAATCATTAGCAGCGAAGCACCAATTGTCATAACTGTTAATAGCTGTTTGCGATTATTCGAGGCGAATAAACCAACCATCATTAAAACAGGAATAAGTACAAAAATGGATAAGAAGTTCATATCTTAAAATATTAGTATGAGTGCAGCAATCAACAATGTTCCAAAAAGAAAAACGTAAGCATATTGTTGAATCTGACCAGATTGAAAACTTTTAATTCGTATGGATACCCATTGCGTAGTATTAGCAAAACCATCCATAGTGGCATCAATTACATGACGGTCGAACCAAGCTATAGGACGTGAAATGCTATTGAACACAATTTTGCGGGTGATAAATAAATAAACCTCATCGATATAGAAACGATTTGAAGCCGCTTTGAATAAACCTGAAAAGCTTGCAGCAAGTTTATCGGGCGTTGTACTTGGCTTGCGGTACATGATAGTAGCTACCGAAATTGAAATTAAAGCAACAACAACACTTGTAATAGCAACCTTCATATCAATATGAATGTGATAATCGGCTCCAGTAGCGCTTACAAATTCACCAAAAGGAATAAACCCTGCAACACAAGTTACAGCAGCCAAAAACACCAATGGAAAAGCCATAGCAAAAGGCGATTCGTGTGGTGTATGTCCATGTCCATGATCGTCGTGACCGTGTCCGTGAGCAGCCGCTTTAACGGCATAATCTTTACCCCAAAATATATTATAGTACAAACGGAACATATAAAATGCGGTAAGTGCTGCAATAAATGTCATTAACCAACCAATAAGTGGACTAAACTCAAAACTGGCAGCAAGAATCTCATCTTTACTAAAGAATCCTGAGAATGGCGGAATACCGGCAATAGCCAAACATGCAATCAGAAAAGTCCAGTTAGTGATAGGCATATATTTTCGGAGTCCACCCATATCTTTCATCTCGTTGCTATGCACGGCATGAATAACCGAACCTGCGCCGAGGAATAATAAGGCTTTGAACATGGCATGTGTAAATAGATGGAACATAGAAGCCATATATCCTGTACCTTCGTGCCCTTCGTAACCCGAAACTCCCAACGCAACCATCATAAATGCAATTTGAGATATGGTTGAAAATGCCAAAACGCGTTTTATATCGGTTTGCACACAAGCAATTACCGCCGCAAAGAGAGCTGTAAAAGCACCCACATAAGCAATACCGTGAAGTACTTCCGGAGTCTGAAAATAATATACTGGAAATAAACGTGCCACCAAAAATACACCAGCCACAACCATAGTAGCCGCATGAATTAATGCCGAAACCGGCGTTGGACCTTCCATGGCATCGGGCAACCAAATTTGTAATGGGAACATAGCCGATTTACCAGCACCTCCAATAAATATAAGTGCCATTGCCCAACTCAACACCGAAAATCCCATAAACGTAGCACCTGCACCTGCCGCAAAAACGATAGGATTTTCGCCTGTAAGAACTCCAAAATCAAAGGTTTTTGTATAAAACGAAAGTACAAGAATACCGATTAAAAAGAACATATCGGCAAAACGGGTCACAATGAACGCTTTTTTGGCAGCTGCCACGGCCGATGGTTTTGAATAATAAAAACCAATAAGCAAGAACGACGAAACACCCACTAACTCCCAAAAAATATACATTTGAAAAATGTTAGTTGCTACAACCAGTCCCAACATCGAAAACGTAAATAACGATAAGAAAGCGTAGTAACGTTGAAATCCTTTTTCGCCATCCATATAACTTAAGCTATAAAGATTGACCATAAACGATACGGTAGAAATTACCACCAACATCATTACCGATATTGCATCAATTAAAATTCCAAGTTTTATGCTTAATAAATCGGTAAACCGTAGCCATTCCATTTCAAAAGGAATCACTTTTTGGTACACACCTTCCACTTTATACATTGTAAAATACTCAAAAGCAGTATAATACGAAAGCGCAGTAATAATACCCAACACGATGGTTCCAATAAGTCCGGCAGTTTTTGGCTTAAACTTCGAATCCATGAGTCCCAAAAATATGAAACTCAATAATGGAAGTACTAAAATCAATATAGTATATTGCATATTCTTAAAATGGTAAATGGTAAATACTTAAATGGTAAATGGGTTCTATTCTTTCATTTGGTCTAAATTACCTACTTCTACACTCGTTAAATTTCGATAGATATTGATAATAATAGCTATCGCAACAGCCGTTTCGCAAGCGGCAATGGCAATAGTAAATAATGTGAAATAAAACCCTTCGAATTGACCTGGATATAAATAGCGGTTGAATGCTACAAAATTGATATCAGCAGCATTAAGCATTAGCTCAATCGACACAAGTATCATCAACATGCTTTTACGGGTTAAGAAACCATATACACCTGCAAAAAACATAATAAGACTTACGGCTAAGTAAGCTTCTACAGGTACTGGACCTGAAAAAAAGGAAGTAAGAAATTCCATATTCTAAAATTTTTATCTTTTTCGTGCAACCATAATTGCCCCAACAATACATGCAAGCAATAATATACTAATCATTTCGAATGGCAAAAGGTATTGGTATTTATCAGTACCCATCATCATTCTACCGAGTTGTTGTGGCGTAATATCGGCCATTTCAGTCAACACGCTTATTTTTTTTACATTCCAGTAAATTATATGACCACAAAAAGCCAAACCTGCCAACGATGTTAACCCCGCCACAATACGGCGAATTGGCAATTCAGTTTTTACATTTTCGCCTGGCTTATTGGTGAGCAAAATAGCAAAAATAAAGAGCACCATAATGCCACCTGCATACACAGCTATTTGAACTGCGAAAAGATAGTTGTAACCCAATAGAAGGTATAAACCTGCTGTACCAAGCAATACAAATAACAAATAAGTGGCTGAGCGAATTATTTGCTTTGATGTTACTGCCAGTATTGAGAAAACAGTAATTATTACTGCTAAAACGTAAAATATAATTTGTTGTGCCATAGCCCCAAGCCCCTAAAGGGGATGTTGATTAGTTAGAATTGTAAAATAATATTTGATGCTAAGATTGAACTCTTATTCCCCTTTAGGGGCTAGGGGTTCCTTTTTCTTTTCTCTCAGTTTCGAACCTTCTTTATTTAATGTTTGTATCAATTTGCTGCGTGTAAAAACGGCATTCTCAAATGTATTTTCAAATTTTATAGCATCCGAAGGGCAAGTAACAACGCATAAATTACAAAAAGTACACATTCCTAAATCCCATACATATTTACCAAGTATTTTCTTTTTTTTACCATCAGCTGTCTCTATCATTTCCGAAGTAATATTTATGGTCCCATTCGGACAATTAAGTTGACAGATACCACACGAAGTACAAGCATGTTCGTTATTCTCATCGTGAGGCATAACCAACTCTGCTCTAAACCTATCCGATATTACAAGGGTTTTACGGTTTTCAGGATATTGTTGGGTTACCTTTGGTGTCCACAACTCTTTCCATGTTACCGACATGCCTTTCATTAAGGAACTAATACCGGTAAATAATCCTGAAAAATATTCTGCTATTGAACTCATCTTTTAAATTTACTATTTAAACATTTACTATTTACAATTTTAAAAAACTGCAACTCTTCAAGTCCCCTTGTGGGGGAACCAACGGTCAGCGACCGAAGGGAGATAATTAGGGGGCTTCTATATTATCCCAAACAAATCCTTTAACGTTAAACCTGTCAACACCAAAATAACCATTACCAACAAGTTTACTAAATTAATAGGCAAAAGATATTTCCATTCCAAATTCAACAACTGGTCGATACGCAAACGTGGAAACGACCAACGAACCCACAAGCTTAAGAAAATAAGAACGGCTGTTTTAGCAAAAAACCAAAGGTATGATGGAATTAAACCCATGATACCATTAAATCCATCCCAACCTTGTACTTGAATTGGCAAATATCCTCCCAAAAACACGGTGGTGGCGATGGAAGCTATAATAAACATATTCAGGTATTCAGCTAAATAATAAAATCCAAACTGAAGTCCTGAATATTCGGTATGATAACCAGCTGTTAATTCTGATTCTGCTTCGGGTAAGTCAAAAGGGCCACGATTGGTTTCGGCATGTCCCGAAATGAGATAAATTACAAAGGCAATAATCGAAGAGATATGACCGTTAAATATATTCCAACAAAAGCGTTGACCTTCAATTAATTCCGAAAACTGCATGGTTCCAGCCAATACTACAATGGTCATAAGTGCAAAACCTGCTGATAACTCATAACTTACAAACTGAGCACCACTACGCATAGCACCAATCATAGAATATTTATTATTGCTCGACCATCCGGCCAGCAACACACCAATAATACCAACCGACGAAACAGCCATTACATAAAGCACACCGATATTAAAATCAACTGCATGCAGACCTTTGCCAAAAGGAATTCCGCCAAAAGTAGCCATAGAAGCTACAATCATAAAAAATGGCGCTGCAAAAAATAAAAATCGGTCCGAACGATTGATTTTTACAATCTCTTTCAATAAGATTTTTATCATATCGGCCAAACTCTGAAGCAATCCCCACTTACCTACACGGTTAGGACCATAACGAGCCTGAAAAAATGCGGTTATTTTTCGTTCGGCATAAATTAGTATCAATGCAATAACAGCATAGGCAGCCAGCAAAACAACAGCTACGAGCACAAATTCGATTAGCAAAGCCCAAAATTCAGGCAGAGCAGCTCTCAGCGTTGTATCTAACCAGCTTGTCAGATGTGTAAATTCTAAAGGTTGTGTCATATAAATAATTTTATCTATCAATATCTGGTATTACATAATCCATCGAACCACCGATACCGATAAAGTCCGAGATTTTTTCATTTTTACAAATTAATGGCATAGCCGATACAAGCGCCATAGAAGGCGAGCGGAATTTCAAACGATAAGGGAATTTCTCGCCGCGGCTTTCGATAAACACGCCAAATTCACCTCTACAAGCTTCCACACGTGAATAATATTCGCCTTCGGGCAATTTAATAATGGCTTTTGTTTTGGCACAAATATCGCCTTCGGGTATATTATCAATCAATTGCTCAATAATATGTAATGATTCTTCAATTTCGTCCAAGCGGTTAAGGTATCGAGCATACGAATCGCCCTCGGTACGAATAATTTCTTTGAAATCTACTTTATCGTAAAGTGCATAAGGAATATGCTTGCGTATGTCGCACGACCAGCCCGAAGCGCGACCGGCAGGACCAGTAACTGCATACGAAACAGCATCTTGTGGCGATAAAACACCAATTTTTATCATACGGCCAAGTGCAATTACGTTGTGTGAGAAAAAGCGATCGTATTGTTTGAGTTTTTCGCGCATGTAAATTACAAAAGCCTTCACATCCTTCTGAAACTCATTGTAAATATCGAACATCACACCACCAACCACATTTTGATTGATAATCAATCGTCCACCACAGGTTTTATCAAAAATATCCAAAATAATTTCGCGCTCGCGCATACCGTAAATAAAGGCTGTTGTTGCACCCAAATCGTTGGTCTGACACGCCCAAGCCAAGCAATGCGAATCAATACGATTCAACTCGTCCATAATAGTACGAATGTATTGAGCACGTTCAGGCACTTCTAGTTCGGCTGCTTTTTCAACTGCCATACACAAACCATGGCGGTTAATGTTGGCCGAAAGATAATCCAAACGGTCGGTAAAATGAAGTATTTGAGGATATGTAAGTGCTTCGCTGAGCTTTTCGATACCACGGTGAATATAGCCACTATGTACATCAATCTTTTTTACAATTTCGCCATCCAAAGCGGTGCGAAAATGCATAACACCATGTGTTGATGGATGTTGAGGACCAATATTGATTATGTAAGAATCTTCTTCAAAAACGTCCACTTTATCTTCAACAAATTTACCATCAACTTCCATTATGCGCGGAGCTGTATCGTCCATGTCGACACTAACAAGCGAAAGTGGATTTAATTCCGGATTAGCATCATAATCTTTTCGAAGCGGATAACCATTCCAGTCGGCATTCAAAAAGAACTTACGCATGTCCGGGTTATTGATAAACCGTATGCCCAACAATGCATATACTTCGCGTTCGTTGAAGTGAGCTGTTTCGTATAAATCAGTAACGGAATACATCAATGGATTATCGCGATCGAGCGTACCTGTTTTAAGTACAATTTCTTTTGATACATCGGTTGATGACGAAAGCAGGTAGTTCACTCCGAGTTCTTCGCCTCGGTCAACACCTGTCAAAAACACAAGCATGTCGAACGGAAGTTCAGCGTTATCACGTAAAGTTTTTGCCAATAAATGCAATTTATCCCACGCAACTGTCACCGTCAGTTTTTGCTTTTGTTCAATAACT
>CAIWIS010000198.1 GCA_903912795.1 uncultured Bacteroidales bacterium | reverse complement strand
TAACTCAAGTTA
The DNA here is from genome assembly GCA_903912795.1 of uncultured Bacteroidales bacterium. GTDB lineage: Bacteria > Bacteroidota > Bacteroidia > Bacteroidales > Paludibacteraceae > Paludibacter. Next base: position 13,861 of record CAIWIS010000198.1, on the reverse strand, counting down.
TTAGTGGTTGGGTTGAAGCATTGCAATTAATGCCAGTAGGATCCAAATGGAAACTATTTATTCCGTCGAACTTGGCTTATGGAGCGCAAGGTGCCGGTCAGCAAATAGGGCCACATACAACCTTGGTGTTCGAAGTGGAATTGATAGAAATCATTTAAGAGTTTGAGGTTTGAAAATACGAAAGTAAATTGATATAAATATAATACTGCCCCAAGCCCCTAAAGGGGATGTAAATTAGAACCGAATGGTTTTTCTTTAAGCCCCTTTAGGGGTTTGGGGCAGAAAAGTAAAATACAAAAAACAATACTCAAAATAATAATTTAAATAAAACAATTAATTCAAAATCAATAACGTAACGCTTCTGCGCATTTGCGTCTTTGCGTTCAAACAAAAAAATCCATGAAAAAAACTGTATTAATTTTAGCCGCAGCGGTATTTGTATTTGCCTCTGTAAATGCTAAAGAAAAGAAAAGTAAAAAAGACAAAAATGCTCCAGCGCCTGTTTGCTGCATGAAAGTATTTACAAACAATGTTGACTCAATGAGTTATGCATTGGGTATGAATGTAGGTGCTGATTTTTCGAAAAACCTAAAGGCTATTCCAGGCGGTAAATCGAACATCGACTTATTAATTAAAGGTTTTGCTACTGCCATGAAAGGCGATTCAACCCTTATGACACCAGAAGTAGCTACAGAATACTTCCGAAACTACATGACCAATGCTCAAAAGGCTGAAACAGAGGCTAAAAAATCAGAAGGCGAAAAGTTTTTGGCAACGAATAGCACAGCTCCAGGCGTAATTGTAACTCCTTCGGGATTGCAGTATAAAGTGATTACACCAGCCGAAGGACCAAAGCCAACAGCTAAAGATACTGTAAAAGTGCACTACACTGGCACTTTGCTCGATGGTAAAGTATTTGATAGCTCTGTAGAACGCGGCGAACCGATTGAATTTCCATTAGGACAAGTTATTCCGGGTTGGACCGAAGGCGTTCAATTGATGTCTATTGGTTCAAAATACAAATTTTTTGTTCCTTATAACTTAGGTTATGGCGAACAAGGAACTCAAGGTGGTCCGATTCCAGGATTCGCAACACTTACTTTCGAAGTAGAATTACTTGGAATTAAAACATACCAAGAGCCTGCACCAGAGCCAGTTGCTGCTCCTGCTGCTGCACCTGCTACGAAAAAAGCAGTTAAACCAGCTGCTAAACCAGTTGCTAAAAAGAAATAAACAATTTAAAATCAAATAATTAGAAACAAATGAAAAAACAAAGTATTTTTACAATCGTAGCATTGATTACGATGGTTGTAATGACTTCGTGCGGCAACTACAAAGCCAAAGAGGTAAAATTAAGTTCAATGAACGACAGCTTAAATTATACACTTGGCTTGTATAATGGTAAAGGCATTAAAGATTATTATTTGCAAAAAGACTCATCGGATAAAGCTGTGGCTGCCATGATGAAAGCGCTTGACAAAGCCTTTAAAGCCGAAGCTAATAATGACGAAATGTACAAATTAGGTTTGCAAATTGGTAACTCGTTCAAAATGAACAAAAAACAAGGTTTAATGGGTGACTCAACACTTAAATTTAACAGTGAACTAGTTATGCAAGGTTTGGTAAATGCGCTTAATAAATTCGACGAAGGAATGAAACCAGCTGATGCTGACCGCTTTTTACAAGAATACATGATGAAAAAGCAAGCTGCCATGATGCCACAACAAGCACCACAAGCTGCTCCAGCTGCACCTGAAGAATCGGCTCCAGCTAACTAATAACAAGTATAACACAAAATAAAAATTTGAATAAAATGAAAAATATAAAATTTATTATAGCTGTATTGCTTGTAGTTGGTTTTACTGCCTGTAACAGCAACAAAGCAAAATTGCCAACGCTTAAAACTGAAATTGATAGTTTAAATTATGCTTTTGGTTTAGCCAACGGTAATGGTATTAAAAACTATTATCTTGCTAAAGATTCAGCTAATGCCGATTCGTTGAAAATTAAAATTGCAAACCTTTTGAAAGGTATTAAAGAAGGTATGAAAGGCGAAGATAGCAAGTATACCGAATTGGAAGGTATTGGCACAAATATCGGAGCTGCGCTTAAAGAACAAGCTGTAAAAGGATTAATGGGAGATTCAACTTTGAAAGTGGATATCGACTTAATTAAACAAGGTCTTGTAAATGGTTTGTATGGTTCAAAAGTAACTATGACTCCTGAAGAAGCTCAAATGTATGTAAATAGCACTATGCAACGCCTACAACAAGCTAAAATGGCTAATCAGTATGGACCAAACAAAAAAGCTGGCGAAGAGTTCTTAGCAGCTAATAAAGCTAAAGCAGGCGTTACTACTACTGCAAGCGGTTTACAATACGAAGTAATTAAAAAAGGAACAGGTGCAATGCCTAGCGACACTTCGAAAGTAAAAGTTCATTATCATGGTACTTTGATTGATGGAACAGTTTTCGATAGCTCTGTTGACCGTGGCGAACCTGCTACATTTGGTGTAAATCAAGTTATTAAAGGTTGGACTGAAGCATTGCAGTTAATGCCAGTAGGTTCGAAATACAAATTGTATATTCCTCAGGAATTGGCTTACGGACAAGCCGAACAAGGAAATATCAAACCTTATTCAGCATTGATTTTCGAAGTAGAATTAATCGCCATCGAAAAATAGACTTTTAATCCGTAAGGATTTATTCTATACATTTTAAAAAGAGCGTTTCACTTGGTGATTCGCTTTTTTTTTGCTCATCTGTTCCGTTCAAATGGATTATAATAAGCGATATATTCTGATAATCAATGATGTTGATTTCTATGTATTGGTATCGCACTAAAAATTTTTTTAGAAATATGAATATTCCACGAACATATATTTAAATAATTGTTTTATCTTTGCACTTAATGTGAAAATATTAATTTATTTTATAAAGTAGTGTGTAATAAAAATCATTCGAACACAATTATTCATAATGAAGTCAAATTTCGGATTTACCTGTTTATTGTTTGTGTTTCTCATACTATGTGTTGATAGTAATGCAAAAAAAGATTTTAGAGATGGTTTTATTATTTCAAATAATAATGATACAATTTTAGGTCAGGTTTTATACCGAATAAACGAGCTTAATTTTAAATCATGTCTGTTTAAAAAGGACGATCTTGTTAAAGACTATCTACCTTCTGAAATAATCGGATTTGGATATAAAAATGACAAATTTTATACATCCAAGATTGTAGATAGTACATTTGTTCAAACACTTATATCTGGCGAGTTGTCCCTTTATCGACATAAAGCAAATTATTATGTGCAAAAAAAAGGAGGCACAATATTTAAATTGGAAAACAATGTTATTCATGATACTGTAAACGATATTGAAAGAATTTATTTCAATACCAAATGGAGAGGTATAATGGCAGTTTTGACCTACGATTGTATTCCAAATTCAAATGTTTTAGTTCAGCAGGTACGTTTTGATGAACTCGACTTATCAAAATTTGTAATAAAATACAACGACTGCAAAAGCCTTAAATATATCGATTTTAAAAAGTTAAGACCTTGGTATACAATAAATTTAGGACTATCAGTAGGATTAATAAATTCTTCTCTTTATATTCATCGTCCTGAAGGTCAATTTCTTTACTTTAATGACCAATATAAATCATTAGATCCAACTTATGGACTTGTTTTTGATATTTCTTTGCCCAGAATTTCTGAAAAATTATCAATACAATCTGAGTTTTATTATTATAAAACTGCATATTCAAACCTAAAACTTATAGATGGACCAAGCCCTATAACATATAATACCAACATAGGCTTTACATCAATTTCGATACCTGTTTCTGCTAAATTTTCATTTCGTAAAGGTAAAGTTCCTTTTTACTTGCAAAGTGGAATTGTTTATGACAATCATTTAAAAGCAACAACAAACCTACAAACAAAGATATTAAACAATTCAGGTTTAACTATTATGCCAGATAAAATTGCATTTAAGATTAATAATTATCAGTTTGGTATATGGGCAGGTATAGGTATAATTAAAAAAATTGGCAAAACAGACATAAGTGCGAATTTACGTTTTTATCAAATGACTAATCTATCTGAATCACATCTAATAACAGCAAATCCATCAAGAATTTCAACTTCAATCATAATTTATTTAAATAAACAATAATTTAATGAGCTCTATGCGTTATCTTTTTATTATTTTGCTATTTATTAAACTCCCAGTTTTTAGTCAACTAATTATTAATGACACTACTACTATTTATGGAGAAAGAATTTTAGATTTAGGGGATGTTCAAAATTCAAAATTTTGCACTATAAAGCAAAAGGATACCGTTATAACTTATACACCAAACCAAGTAAAGGAATATACTCTTCAAGACAAAAGAATTTATAAGTCTTATCCAATTCAAATAAACTTAAAAAATGAAAGATTCTTTTTAGAACAGTTGTTTCAAGGTGAAAAAAACTTACTTTATTTGTCTTTAGATAAAGGGTTTAAAAGATTCTATGTTTTGAAATCTGATAGCAGTAACATTTTAATTGAAATACCATTAATAGATTATAAAAATTATCTAATATCAGTTTTTAAGGATTGTAAGACTGCGTTGGAAAACGTTGAATATGTGAACTACAATAAAAGTTCGTTTTATAAGTTTTACAATTTGTACACTCAATGTACAAGTAAGCCACTAACAAGAACTCGATATGGCTTTAGTTTAATTGGCATAAACACACAGTTAAATTTAAAACAATTAGCAACCTTTTTGTATCCTGATGAGAAGAAGAACAGTTTGTCATTTGGAGCTGGATTTCAGGTAGATGTGCCTATTTCAAACACTAAATTCTCATTCCACCCTGAAGTCAATTATCGCCAACTGAGTACAAATCGCAAAAGTTTTAATGGTAATACAACTAACGATTTGGTTATAAACATTGCAGCAATATCAGTTCCCTTACAAATTAGATATGGTTTTTACAATCAAAAAATTAGTCCATATTTGCAGGCAGGAATAAGTTACAATCGCTTGCTTCGAAATGAGAGTAATATACCTAATTATGTTTTAATAAATAACTCTCAGCAAATGACTGTTTATGATGAACCACTGTTTCAAAAAAATATGATTGGTTATAATTTCGGTTGTGGTGTGTTGTTTAATTATAGCTCAAAAAAATCCATTTTTATTGAGCTCAATTTAAATCAAATAAGAAATTTTGATTTTCATAGCTCATTAAATTCGATTGATGATATAATGCTGAAAATAGGAGTATTGATTTGATGTAATAATGAATTTATTGAAATCTTTGTCTTTTTAGAAAGTTTTGGTACATCCAATAGCCAAAAAAAAGTATATTATACAACCCAAAATTTAAATAATTGTTTTATCTTTGCACCCGCTAAGGTTTTATTAATTCCGGTAATGCGAGTTAATAAATTAAAAGGGAAACAGGTGAAAATCCTGTACAGTCCCGCTGCTGTAAGCTCTTTCAATATAATTAATAATTAAAAATTAATAATTAAGAAGTATTGAATAACGTATTGAACAACACTTTTGCCACTGTTTGAAAGACAACAGACTACTGACAACAGACTACCGATTTTTTCGTTCTGTCCACTGTCCACTAGTCACTGTCCACTTAGAATGGGAAGGCGTTCAACTACGGGAGTAAGTCAGAAGACCTGCCAAAGCACAATTCATTTTCAGAAGCTTTCGAGGAAAAAGCGACGAAACATCAGCAGAAATAATCATTTTGCCATTGTTAGGTCAATTTCGGGAGCTATTTGAGCGGTTTATTCATCGTCAAATAGTTTAAAATTGTGTTTATCGTACCACTTTTACATCACAAATCGGTTAAAACGTGCTTGTTAGCTTTTGCGCTAACTGGTTCTCTGTATGTGTATTCCGTTGATATTGAAGTTGATTCGGTGCGTACGCGCACACTGAACACCTTACAAGTTGAAGCCAAGCAGCAACAAACTACGCGCGCTGCTATGCCAGTTCAAGTTTATTCGCAGCGCGAAATAAAATCGCTTAATGCGTTAACTGTAACCGATATTGCTAAGTTTTTTTCGGGCGTTTCGGTAAAAGATTATGGAGGCATTGGTGGATTGAAAACGGTATCGGTACGCGGCATGGGCTCAAATTTTACAGGTGTAAATTACGATGGCGTAATGATGAGCGATATACAATCCGGTCAAATTGATTTAGGTCGTTTTTCGATTGAGAATGTAAGTGAAGTTACGCTTAGTAACGGTCAGCCCGACGATATATTTAATTCGGCACGTGTTTTTGCATCGGCCAGCGTGTTAAGCATCAAAACTAAGTTTTTAGCTTATAACCAAACTAAGTTGCACGAAGCTAAACTCACACTTCGTACAGGTTCATTTGGCATGTTGAACCCTAGCTTTTTTATGGCTAAAAATGCAGGTGAAAAATGGGCATTCAATTTTTCGACCGATATGCTTACGGCCGATGGTACCTATCCTTTTTTACAGTATTATGGCAATAAATTCAACCTGTCCGAAGTATTAAAACGTACCAATAGCGATGTAAAATCGGCTCGTACCGAAGTAAATTCGGAGTATAGAATAAATTCGAACGAAAAACTATCGCTCAAATTCAATCACTTTATTTCGGAACGTGGATTGCCTGGTGTGGTTACCTTTTACAATACCGATGTATCCAATCAACGCCTGAATGACCAATCCCTATTTGGTCAAATACACTACGAAAACAAAACTTCGAAAAAGCTACAGCATCAATATTTTGCTCGTTACAACCGTTCATACAACCATTTTTCGGACAAAGATGCAAAGTATCAAGGAGGTATTTTAAACGATGAGTTTTTACAACAAGAATTTTATATGTCGTCGGTTTTAAAAATTCATTTGTTTCAAACCTTGCAACTTGCTGCTGCTACCGATTGGTGGTACAACAATTTGGATAAACAAACGAATATCAATTTCCGAAACTTCGCTTATCCAACTCGCCATACTGGTTTAGCAAATATAGCGCTTAAGCACTTTTCCGAAAAACTAATGCTAAGTGCCAACTTGCTGTACACCCTTACGCGCGAACATGTGCGGGTAGGTATTGCTGCTCCTGATAGAAACAAGCTGTCGCCTACGGTGAGTGCCACATTCAAACCTTCTGCCGATACTGATTTTCGAATCCGTGCATTTTACAAAAACATATACCGTTTGCCCACTTTCAACGATTTGTATTATCAAGAAATTGGCTACACCAATCTGCGTCCCGAAAACGCCCATCAGTTTAATGTAGGTTTTACTTTTTCCGATAGTAACATTCCCTTTTTGTCAATATTAGAGCTAACTACCGATGCTTATTACAACCGTATAACCGACAAAATTATTGCCATTCCTCGCGATTTGTTTCATTGGAGCATGACAAATAAAGGCTTAGTAGCAATAAAAGGTTTGGATGTAAATTTAAAAGCAAGTTCAAAAATTAGTAGGCTTGGCGAAATTCGAATTTTAACGAACTACAGTTATCAAAATGCTAAAGATATGACTCCAGATACCGAAAATTATGGTGAACAAATACCTCTTACACCTCAACATGCAGGATCAACATCGCTGTCGTTAGCTAAAAAATGGTGGGAATTGGGTTATAATTTTCAGTTTACAGGCGTGCGTTGGGTGGGTCAACTTACTGATAGTCGAAACAAAATGGAAGCATATACAACACATTCAGTTTATGCCAATTTTAATTACAAAAGTTGGGAGTTGAAAACCGAACTATTGAATGTGTTCAACACGCAATACGAAGTTGTGAAATTTTACCCTATGCCGCGCCGAAATTTTAGAATAACTGCAGCATATAATTTTTAATGTGTCAATCGAAGTGAATCGAATTATCCGTTTACCGGATGAGAATAATAATAATATAATAATAATCAATTAATTACATTTATGAAAACAAAAAATCTTTTTCGTGTAGCATTTGTCGCTGCGGTGTGTGTATCCTTTTTTAGTTCGTGCGATCCTACCGACGACAATAACACAACGCCCGAAATTAGCACAGGTCTTTTTACTCTTAATCAAGGTGAATTTGGAAAAAACAATGCCAGTTTAACCTATTACGATTTTGCTAATGGTTTTGCATCAAATTATGTGTTCGAAGATAAAAATAACCGTGGATTGGGCGATACTGGACAAGATATGATTAAATATGGTTCCAAAATCTACATTGCTATGTACAAATCGAGTTTGATTGAGGTAGTAAATGCAAAAACAGGAGTGAGCATTAAATCAATTCCAATGAAAAATGCACAAGACGCTTCGAGTTCACCACGTTCGCTGGTAGCACTGAATGGCAAAGTGTACATCTCGTTGTACGACGGACATGTAGCTAAGTTGGATACCGTAACGCTTATGGTGGAAAAAACCATTACCGTTGGTCCAAATCCTGAAGGAATTACCATTGCTAACAATAAACTATATGTTGCCAATAGTGGTGGGATGCAGATGGTAATGGATAGCACCGTTTCGGTTATAGATTTGGTTACATTTTCTGAAACCAAAAAAATTAAAGTAAATGTAAATCCAGGCACACTAAAAGCTGATTCTTATGGCGATGTTTATGTAGTATCAAGTGGCGATTATGGCGCAAAGCCCGGCAAGTTTCAACGTATTGAAGCCGGCACCGACAAAGTTAGTGATATAGCAGTGGCTGTTAAAGGCTTTGATATAGTAGGCGATAAGGCTTATATTTATAATTTTGAATACGATGCCAACTGGGCTGTTGCCAATAAAACGGTTAAGATTTATGATGTAAAGACCGAAAAACTGTTGACCGACAATGTAATTGCTGCAACTACCCTCGATAAAACACCTTACGGAATAAATGTTGACCCAGTTAGCAAGAACATTTTTGTTGGTGTTACCGATTACGAAAACAATGGTAAAATGTATTGTTTTGGCGAAGATGGTGTTTTGAAATATACGTTTACAACTGGTGTAAACCCAACAAAAATTGTATTTACTACTAACAAATAATTTTTTTTCTAAGCAAGCGTAAACTACTACCAACCCTGAATGCTACCATTTTTAGGGCGAGGTAGTAGTTTATTTTTTTATTTTAATAATATACATCTTTAGCCAGTTTTCTAAATCCTCCATTTTTTCCAATCCCAAATGCGATTTTATCCGATTTCTTCGTATATACATAGTGTTAGCATTGGCATAATCGAGTAAAAGTATACTGCTTGTTAAATCTATCCCCAAACAGATCAACGAAATTACAATTAAGTCGGAATTTGTTAAGTTCGGATATTCAGTCTTCAATTCGAATATTTTACCATCAAACAATTCGTTGGCTTGTTCTATATAATACTTCCACTCTTTATCAGTAAGTGTTGATTGACGAGTTATATCAGCAATAAACTCCTCTTTTCTTTCAGTTTTAGCCAGATTCGATTGTAGTTTTTTCAACTGCAATGTGTTGTCAATTTTGTGATGTAGATTAAGTATCAGATTATTCAATTTTTTATCGTTTTCAGCCTTTTTGGTCTTAATTTCCAATTCCAACTTTTGCTTTTCAATAATATAGTTAGCTCTTCGTTTTTTATTTATGTTGTTGATAAATAGCAATATAACAATTGCAGTTAACACTAATATGCTCAAAAAAGCTATAAGAATAACATTCTTCTGCAAGGTGATTTCCAATTTCGCTTTTTCAGCTTCTTTTTTCGATAAATCGTACTGTTTATCAATGCGTATAAGTTGTTCTTTAATGTTTTGCGTGTAAATATTTTCGCGCAAGTTGTATGCTTCTTCAAAAAATATCAATGCTGAATCTTGTTTACCTTCGCATTTTGTAACATAAGCATTTGCTATTTTTTGTAAAAATTCGCTGTTATTATCCAGCTGATTATTCGCATTATAGTTCGTATAAAAACGAGCTGAATCAGGCATATTTAGTTTTGAATACGCATACGCAAGCAATGATGCAGATGATTTTCTGTCGAATGGCAATCCATTGAAGGCTTTAATTAAATTGATTTTTGCTTCCAAAGGGTTTGTCTGAAGTAATACTTTTCCTTTGAATGCATGAATATCATTTATTAAGTTTTTGTCGTCGGTTTTTGTTGCATAATAATTACATGAGTCAATTGTTGAAATAATTGAAACTACAGGAAGACCTTGTCTGTATACTATTTCAGCTTTGGTTCTATAAGAATATGACAGATACTTGAAGTTTAAGCTTTTTTTGAATACTTGAATAGCATCATCTATATAGATTTCGGATTCTTTTAAGTAATCATCATTCAGGTACAAATTTCCAACTCTATATAAAACAAGTCCTTTTGTGTTTAAATCTTCCGTTTTTTCTAATTTATCAATAGCTTTTTTATACGAATAGAGTGATTGCTTTGAATTATTATTCAAATCGTAAATACAACCACTTAAGTAATATGCTAAACCTGAATATTTTATTAAGTTTGATTGTTCATAATAATCTACAGCTTGTTTTATTAAACTATCCGATTTAATATCATAATACAGTTTATATTGAGCATGTGTATAATGCAAACACCAGGCAGCATAATCGGCGTCAGATAAGTTTTCCGGATTTTTGATTGATGACAGAAGTCGATAGGCACTATCAGGCGAGTGCTGCATCAATTTTTCGGCTTTTATAATGATTGGATTATCCGAATATCTATTACGGCAAGCTATGAAAAGAGGAATTATTATCAGAAATAGTATGTGTTTTTTTATTCTCACGTTGGAATTATTTTCAAATTGCTTTATACAAAACAAGAAATATTTTTTTTACTGAAATTGTACGTAAGAGCGAAAATGGTTGACCAAAAACAGGTGAATTTTGACCCTATTTTTTTACTGTAAAGATATTTGTTTTTAACATATATTTAAATGGCTAAAATACAGCAAATTACAATTGTTAACAAACCTATAATGTAAAGATGTTTTTTTTGGAAAAATGAAAAACTCATATTAACTTTGGTACAAAATTAATTATTATTTTCTAACAACATTACATCACCACAAAAAATTACAGTTATGAAACAATTATTTTTAACAGCAGTATCTTTGTTCTTTACTTTATCTTGTTTTTCCGAAGGAATTATTTTACGAACTGATCCTCCAATTGTTAGAATTGGTGAAGAGTCCACCTCAATGATGTCCTCATCTACATTGAAGAAATTAACTTCAAAAACTACATCAACAGTTTATTATCCAGTATCGGCTGATGTAAATGAAGTAGCATTAACAGTAATATTTAGTCAACCAGTAGGCTTTGCTACCGTAATGGTTTACGATGCCAATAATCAATTAGTTGATATGGTAACAGTTGATACTGCTATTGATACCGAAGCCACCATTTCGACTGAGACTTGGGCTGCCGGAAGTTACCAATTAGTTATAAACTATGGTACAACTACATTGAGTGGCAATTTTAATTTTTAGATTATTGTAGTTTTTAATTATTCAATTCAAGCGGCACGGACTTACACCGTGTCGCTTGTTATCTCAAAAAAAATCAAAGCTATTATGGTAAAGGCAGTACATTTTGAAAAGTCGGATGAACCACTATACACAAAGTTCAATATAAAAAAAGGAGAATTGAGTGCAGATTATTCAATTGCTCTTTTTGAAGAAACGGGTCGTAATGAGCTTTTTTACCACAGAGTAACAAGCGATAAGGTTCAAACCGAAAACATAGTTAAGTTACCACACGAAATTGCAACCAGTGGAACTTGTTTTGTAAGGTGTATAACCGATTTTAAAAGTTTAGTTAAAACGCATTCGATGCCCTATAAAATCAGCCTCGAAATATATCAGGGCGATAAATTGCTCGGAGAGTTGGAACAGAGTGGTGAGCTCTCCTATCGCGAGAAATGTTTGATGTTTTTTAGCGATTTAATCGAAAAAATTGAATAAGATTGATGGTTTAGTCTTGTGCATTATTCACAATTTTTGAAACTAACCATTGGTCTAAATTTACGTTTATTTCGATACAAAGGTGTGCTCTTATTCGTTTGCGACGAGCATAAAGTGTGTTTAACGACATATCGAGTAACACGCAGCAATTGTTTAAATTCATACCTAAGCAAATAAGCGAAATTAATATTAAATCGTTCGTAGTAACTTCGGGGAATTCTTTTTTTAAGTCGGATATCCTGTTGTTAAAAAGTTTATCAGCATTGTTCATATAAAGATTCAATTCTGATTCCGGAATTATAACCTGTTGTGTAATTTCGTTCGTGAATTCATCTACTTTCACCTTGTTAATTAACCCGGTTTGCAACCTTTTAAATTTCAATGTGTTATCAATTCTGTTTAACATATTTGCTTTTAACAATAAAATATTCTGTGTGTTTTCATTTTCTTGTTTCTCAATTTGATACTTTAATGTTTGCTGCTCGTGTTCTAATTTATTCTGCATAAGTTTGTGTTTGTTCTTGATTTGAAAATGGATAAGTAATACTATTAATAGCACTACAATAAGTATCGTTATTAAAATTATTTTTTCACGGTTTGCAATTTCCAATTCGGAGCGTTCGCGCTCTTTTTTAGTGTAATCGTATTGCTTATCCATTCGTAAAGTTAGTTCTTTGTTCTCTTTTTTAAACATTTCTTCTCTTAAATCGAAAGCTTTCTCACAATGAAAAAAGGCACTTTTATAGTTTTTCTCACTTTTTGATATAAATAAATTAATGGCTTCGTATAGAAATTTAGTGACAACAATGCTATCATAATTTTTTATAAAGTTGTAATAATATTTGGCAGAATCTAAATTATTTTCTTTCGTATATATATATGATAAATAAGCACTTATTGTATTATTTTTGTTTTTAATTTTTTGAAATGATTGTAGAAGATATGACTTTGATTCTACATTATTTGAGTCTACAAGCACTTTACCCTTAAATGATTGAATTTCATCATTAAAGCTTTGATCTTTTTTTGCAGTTGCTAATTTCTGAGCAAAGCTCAAGTATCTAAATGTATTTTTTATTGGTTGTTTTGTTTTATATGAAATTTCAGCAAGTAACCGATATGAATAGTAGATATATTTTATATTATTTGTTTTTTTAAAATGATTGATTGCATTATTAAGATATTTAATGGGTTCATTATATAACTCATTTTTAATGTAGATAAATCCAATATTTAGATGAGTTAATCCAGTTATATCATATTCGTTCGTATGTTCCAAATAATCAATCGCTTTTTTATAATATTTCATAGCTATTGAATTTTTGTTTTTAATAATAGCTAAACAGCCTTGCAAGTAGAGAGCTGTTCCGGCATATTTGTCGGGTCCGTTTTTTTGATAATATTCGGAGGCAAACCGAATACGATAATCAGATTTTTCATCGATATAAAGTTTGTAGCCAGCATGAGTGTAATGCAGACACCAAGCGGCATAATCCGCTTCCGGAAGTTGTTGAGGATTTTTTATGGAGCATAAAAGTTGATATGCGCTATCGGGGTTAGTGTAAAGTTGTTTTTCAGCTTTTAAAATCGTTGGGTTTTTGGTGTACGATGGTTTACACGAAACAAATAGAACTACTGAAAAAATAAAAACTAAATATTTGTTCAATTGCATAATTAATGAAGTTTATACAAAGATATAGAATAAATCAGATGTCCCAAAACAGGTTATTTTAACTGTTTTATTTCACTCCAAAATCAGTTGTGTACCAAATATTTTAAAATATTTTGTAAAATGCTGAAAATCAATAGGTATAAAAAAGTGCTTGTGTACAATTTTATTGTTCGTAAAATTGGAAGTTTACTATTTTAACTCGTAAATTAGCAGAGCAAAATTCAAAACTAATAGTATAAATCGAAAT
>CAIWIS010000197.1 GCA_903912795.1 uncultured Bacteroidales bacterium | reverse complement strand
TCTGCTAAACATTTATATGTAGCATTGACAAGAGCATCAAAAAAACTGATAATATTCACTCAAAAAGAGGTAATAACACTTCAATAAAAAATTGCATTTTAGGTTCTCAAACACACTTACTTCAACAGTTTTAACTATTCGCAGTCGGAGTTTGGTATTCTATTAACAAATAACATCAACAAACTATTATCAAGTAAACTACTATGAGCACGTATATGGAATGTATGACACGACTGACTCCCCTAACCCCGACAGGGGTTGAATAACGCAACCGAGCTGACCTCAATATTATTATTGAACCCCTTTCGGGGTTCTGTTGCGAACACACCCATTTATTTCCATGCATTACATACATGGCTATTTACATTTAACTGCTGCGCAGTTTTTTTTTATATTTTTGCAGCAACAAACTTACATTTACCCCTAAATAATCATTTATTATATGTCTAATATCAATCGCTCCATCAAAGCCTTTCTGTACCCTAACCCCATGAAAAATGCCAAAGGCTCGTATTTGGCTCGTACATCCAAAAACACAACCTACAACATTAAGGAAATTTGTGAATCAGCAAAAGAAAAGTCATGTATATTGAATGCCGATGTACTGGAGTATCATGTGAAACTTTTTTTCGAAGAAATGTTAGAATTGCTCGAAGATGGAAACAAAATAAACACCGATTATTTTACTGTTCAGGCAAATGTGAAAGGCTCTTTCACCTCTAAATACGATAATTTTGATGCAAAAAGACACCGTGTGGATATTGTGTTTAGTGCCACTAAACTAACCCACCAAAGAGCTAAAATCATGACGGCTGAAATTTTACACATTGAGCCATTCAACTATGGCATCCGAAAAGTGACAGATGGCCAAACCAAACTAGATGTCAGCCATTTAAAAGTAAACCGGCTACTTGTAATTAGTGGCGACAAAGTAAAAATTACAGGCAATGACCCTTCGGTAGGTGTATATTTTGTACATACCGAAAGCGGCTCGGAAATACACCTTCGCCCAACCGACTGCTACGATAATGGCAATGCTACGGTAAGGATTTTTGTGCCTGATTTGGCTCCGGGTACTTACCAATTAAAGATTATTACTCAGTACAGCGGAAATGCCACTCCATTAACCCAAGCCCGATTGTTGTTATACCCGAATCTACTTAATGTTGATTAAGTAATGTAAGTTAGTTTGATAGGTACCTATCAAGGTGTTTGATAAGTACCTGTCATAGTGTTTGATACGTACCTATCAAACCTGCTTACTTTAGGCTGTGTGTACATAAGTAATTATACTCTATTTGGGCAATGAACCAAACCATCTTTTGATACTCCGGTGGAATTTATGCATGCCTGTAGGATTGGTAAACATAAAAATGCAATGATGATGAATCAGATTTACCTTGTTTTGATGTGCCAGTTCAATAGCAGCAGTAGTTTCTGAGTGTTGCTGAATCCATATATTGTTGATTCCCTTGCCGATAGCCTCGCTTACAACAGCTTCTGTTTCTATTGCCGGGGTCAAAACTAACAAGTGTTTTAAATCCTGCGGTAAATCCGAAACGGAGTTGACTTTATTGTCCGTTAACTCGCTTTTTTCGAAGTTTGGATTCACAAACCACAGTTTGTAATTTTGTGCTGCCAAATGTTTGGCTACCTCAGCGCTAAAACTTTTCTCTTTGCGCGATGCTCCTGCAATGGCAATGGTACTTCCAGACACAAAGCCATTAATTTGTTGTTGTGTAATGAGTTGCATAATATAGTTTTTATTGTTTAACGGATTCAAAATTAGATAATTATTTGGTTATTCAATAAATTTATCTATTAAATTTTTATTAAGTTCACTTAATTCGCCGTTTCGTGATTGAATTTGCAACAATGCCTCCTGTGTTTTGGACTTCAAATGTTTTTTCATATTACTGAACATACTTCCTGTACGCACTTTGTAGGTTGTAAATAGTGCCGTTTTTGCCAAAAGGTTTTGTGGAAGTTTATTAGCAAACTCAACCCATTCTTTTTCGGGATGTTGCAAAATAAAAAGCAATCCACTTGTCCAACAACCGAAGAAAATGTAATCAACATTTTCGATATCTACGGCTTTGAATTTTGAAATTGAAGTAACTTTCGTCTCCATTCCTTTCGATTTGAGATAAAATGCAATTTCGGCAGCATATTTCTGAGTAGTACCTCGTTTGCTGTGATAAATGATAAGAACTGTTTTTGAATTCATACTATCAAATTTTATTTTCTAAATACTATTTTTTAACTGATTATTTAATATTTTATCTTTGCTAATATAGCGGTCAAAAATGAAAATGCATACTAAAACCAAAACCAGTGCAATTATTCCCGCTAATCCTGTCATACCCACCAATAAATCATTACCTCCACTTAAAGGAATTATAGATATGGTTACTGTAGCATTCATAGTCCCGTGTATTATTGCAGCTGCAATTACCGACTTTGCTTTCAGTGTAAAATACATAAATATTGGTGTAAGCAAAATGCACCAAATAATCATCATCAATACCCCAAAATAGGGATGGTCAGGATAATTATGTCCCATTAAAATAAGTGGTGCATGCCAAATTCCCCAAATAAAACCAATTAAAACGGAGGCTTTAGCAAAACTCAACTCACGGAACTGATAAAGTAAAAATCCACGCCAACCTAATTCTTCACCGAAGGCAAAAAAGCCATTTATGGTAATTCCTGCAAAAAGTCCACCAACGAGTATTAGCCAAACAGGACTAATAGGTAATGTGGCCATTTGGGCTTTCATTTGCTCAACCTGCTCGGGCGACGACATAACCGCAAATCGTTCGGCAAGTCCAGTCATTTCGGGATTGTACGACACACCAGGGAATAACAGGCTGATTCCCAATGTGCCAAAAGCAACTATCGGCATAATAAACCATGCTGCAAAAAACCACTTGTTTATTTTGAAGGATATCTGTAAATCGCTTCGTAGTTTTTCTTTGTAAATAAATTTTTTGACAATAATAACCGATACTGTGGGTACAAACATGTAAATGGCACCCAAAATGGTATAACTTATATTACCAACAGCTCCGCCTGTTATTAATTTGTACGCTAAGGCAATAGAAAAACTAATTCCAAATGTTAGAATCAGAAATAATGTAGTTTGATTGAATTGTTTCATTGCTTGCTATTTTTTATATTTTCTCTACAAAATTACTAATTGTATGTGGAATAAAAGTATTTATATTCTATGAATGTCTGAAAATCAAGGATGAAACAGCTTTTTTAAGAAACAACTTTTATTGTCTTCCATTTTCCACTCTTGAAACGCATTACTAATATTAAGCTGAAAACCAAAAAAAACACCACCAGTACAAACCAGCTGAATGGGACTGACAAATTGAGAACATGTAAACAAAGGTATAGTACAGGAACGAATGACCAATGCGCAACAACTGAAGCGATCATGGTAAAATGTGTATCGCCGGCACCGCGCAATGCACCTACAAGTGCTACAATTACTGCCTCGGCAAGAACATAAAGCGATGCAATCTGAATCATTTGTACTGCAACTGGTAAAGCACTATCAAAAACTGGACTTGCTATATCGGGCTTAAATACGAGCACCAATGCTCTTGGTATAAAAATGAATAATGCCAAAATAATTACCGAATAAAAAATCCCTATTTTTATGCCCGACAAAGCTGCCCTATGTGCCACCTGAGGTCGGCCGGCGCCCATATATTTTCCGACTAAGCTTGTAACACTCATTTCGATGCCTAAAAGCGGAATAAATGAAACCATATCCCAGTTAAACATAATAGTTGTAGCTGTAGACTCAACATCGCCGCGCGACTGAAAGAGGGCAATCATAAAGAAAAATGCAATAAAATTCAAAAATAATTCCAGACCTGCCGGCGAACCAAAGTAAAGCAATTTCTTCATTATCTCACCCGAAAAACGGAAAGACTTCGCTATGGAATATTCGTGAAGATTTTGTTTATCGAAATACGCCCGTAACAAAATAATAACTGCAACCACTGAACCCGAAACCGTGGCTAATGCAGCTCCGGTAACACCCATAGGTTGAAAACCCAGTTTGCCAAAAATCAAAATATAGTCCAGTACCACATTAGTAAGCATGGCTGCTACAGTAGCCTGCATCACTATTTTTGTGCGGCCAATGCCTACAAAATAGCAACTCAGCGTATGCCTAAGCAAGGTGAAAATAACTCCGAAAGCCAGAACCGAAACATATTGTTGCTGATAAATGATTTGCGACTGTGGTGTTTTCAGCCAATCGAATAATATTCCTAAAAAAGGGATAAATGCAATTATTATAGGCCAGGCAATCAGGCTGATAATAATTGCCTGAAATGTAGTTCTCGATGAGTTTTGCTTTTCACCCGCACCCAGGTATTGAGCAGATAGAGCAGTAGTATAGCCAATTAATCCAATAAAGAAAAACGTTAGCATTTGAATGGACGTACCACCTGCCAGCGAAGCATTCATTTGCTCCGAACCAACTTTTGCTAAAAATAAACGGTCGGTAAAAGTCATAATTCCATCGCAGGCAGTGGCAATTATCATGGGCAATGCCAAGCCCAGCAGTTCTTTTTGACCGCCGGGTTTGTTATAGTCAGTAAATGGTTTTTTGATGAAATTTCGTATCATAATTTATGAATAATAATTAATCAAGCGGTTTTTTGATGCAAAGATAATTGGCTTGTATTGAATGCTTTTTTTTTGTGATTTCATTCGTGTTTTTTAGGAATTACTTTGATTTTGCAAAACCATCCATTCTTCCTGATTTTCCAAAGGCCTGAAACCCGATTTTGCGTAAACTCCGTGTGCATCGGCAGTGCGGAGAACGAATCTGGCAACACCGGCTAATTCAGGGTGGTTCAGCATGTGGTTTACCAGGCTTTGTCCAATGCCTCTGCGTTGAAATACATCGTCTACAATGATATCCATCAGATAACAAAAGCGAACCTTGTCGGATAACACACGTGCATATGCTATTTGCAAATTATTCTCATCGAACACACCAAAAACAAAAGTTGAATTGACAGCAGCCTTTTCAACCGTTGCCTGATTTATTCCCACTGACCAATAGGCTTTTGTGAGCATTTGGGTGACTATCACAAAATCCATTTGTGAAAAGCCTTCTTTAATTAGATAGTTTACTGTTTTCATAAAATTTGTTAGATGGCCTGTTTTCTTGACGGTGTTTCTTTGTAAATAATGTTCATTGTCTTGATATTGTTGTTCTAATTGATTTATTAGAAAGTATTCATTCTGATGGTCATCGAAGTTTCCAGTACCTAAGACCGTTCACTTAAAAATTTCAATTTTTATAACTGATTATATTTGAAAACAAAAGTATGTCAAAAAATTTAAAACATAAAGGTTTTGAAACAGCCAACTTTAAATTATTAATACCTATTTGTTTTCCTTGTGAATAATTTGATTGAATGGATCAATTACAACTTTTTGCGGTTTATCCTTATCTGTGGTCTGAGTTTAACAGCAGACCCTAATTATATTCACCTTTTAAAGTTGGTCCAATATAAATTGAATTTTCCGAAGTATTTAATTTAAATAAATAGCCAATATCAATGGGTTTTAAATTAAAACCAAGCGCACCAATGCCATGAGAAAACAGAATGTCAACACCAAAATCATTTTCATAGCTAATCATTCGTTTATCGTTTGTCCAGTTTCTGTTTATTCCATAACTGAAGCCTCCACCTTTGAATACAAATCCAAAATTGGCACTTTCTTTTATTTGTGAATTACTTATTGATAATGAGGAACTTCTATTATATTTCTGCGAATTGACTGTTGAAAATACAGCGAAAAGTAAGATTCCAATTGTTTTTGTAAATCGGGTCATGTTCTTAAGTGAAATAAATTATTCAATTAAAAATTAATTGTGAATCAGTCTGCCACTACCAGATCCATAGATGTCAATTGCAGGACGGCCAGTATAGAATATATCGCCAGAACCTAAAATTGTTGCCTTTAGTGTTTTTTCAACATTTAAATACATGTCCCCACTACCTGAAATTGTGCAGTCAACATCTTGAGCTGTAAGTTCTGTAAGTCGCATTTTTCCACTGCCTAATGTTCTCGCTTTAAGTTCATCTGCAGTTCCCTTTAATACAATATTGCCACTTCCCGATATAGTAAGATTTAAGTTTGAATAAACAGTATTTACATTTCCATTGATGCTTCCACTTCCAGAAATGGAAGCTTTTTCGAAATTTTCAAATTGTGAGTTTATGGCAATATTACCACTACCTTTTACGGATGCCTCATAAAGTTCGTCGGGCATAACGATGGTAACCTTGGCTCGGGTATTAACCAATGAAGTAAAAGGCTTAGTTTGAATGATTAAGGTGTTGTTAACCACTTTTACATCCCAATAATCAAGTAAGTTTTCATAATCCGAAAGAATTACTTCCAAAGAATCGCCTTTGGTTATTTCCACATCGGCAGATGAGGCTGATTCGATTGCATTAAATTTGGTTACTGCCACATGCTCGGCAATGATTGAACCTTTGCCAACAATGCCATCGATATTAAAATACAAGCATGATGTGCTAACGATTGTTATTGCTGAAAGCACAGCAAAACGGATAAAATTTTTTGTTTTCATTTTAATAATTTTTTGTTTTTTGAATTGAGTTATTTCGCAACAAAAGTAATTCAACCCAGAAAGTTGTACAATTTATTATTATTGAACACCTTAATTTGGTTGTTGAATAGAACTTTTCTGACTATGAATAAAAAAAATCCCATAAGCTTGCGGCAATGGGATTTCTAGAAAATAATTGTTTTAATGCACAGTTATCAATAAACGATGTTGAAATGTGTTTTACATATTTTTATGTACTCACTTGGTTTTAAAACACTAAGTTCTCCGTGCGAATAATTTGTAAGAATTTTCAAGTTAGCGTGTTTTAGTATTTTAGATAACATAAAGGCTGATTTTTTCATAATGGATAATTCTCTTTCCCCTACCAAAATTAAAGTTTTGGCTGATGAATTTTCAATTTTTTGAGGTATGGAATAATTCCCATTGCTTATTGTTATGTTTATCAATGACTTTTTTGACATTTTCGAGCTGTCGTTAAAATAGCAATCGAACAATTCTATAGGAACATTAAGTGTTTTTGCCTGTAGTCTGGCATACCATTTCATTTTGATTAATTCGTAAAACAGATTGAACATGGGCACAGTAAAAGCTGTAATTGTTTTAATTGGATAAACCAATGAACTTTCAATTATAGCAAATTTGGCGATATCAGATTCTCTTGAAAGTATTTCTACTACTATTTGAGCACCAATTGATAGACCTCCAATGGCAAATACCCTTCCACTTTGATCCTTTTTTATGTAGTTTATCACTTTCAATGCTGAATCTTCAATACTCACAAAATCACTTTGATAATCATCTCCATGACCATCAATAATGGGTGTTACTACATAATAATCTTTTGAAAGAACTTCAATTTGTTTTTTCCACATCCACCACGACAAGCCTCCACCATGAAGCAGAATTATTGTTGGATTTTTACTATTACCAAATTCTTTGAAAATCATTTTACAATTTATTTTAATATTGATAAATACGTTTTAAAATACAATTACTTCATTTCCTTGCAATTATAAT
>CAIWIS010000196.1 GCA_903912795.1 uncultured Bacteroidales bacterium | reverse complement strand
TTGCTCCGGCATTATTCAAATAAAGACCCGCTGTAGCTGGAATAGTTTGGTTAGTTACTGTTCCGGGAAATGCAAGTGTACTTGCACTTGAAATTTTAAAAATACCTGAGTTCAGCTTTAATGTCACAACATTTCCATTTCCCATACTCATAACTACCGGAACATTCAATGTATTATTAATTGAACCCAATTGAAGTGTAACGTCATTGAATTTAAATACACCTGAACCAGCAAAAGTTGTATTACCTTGTGTTAGAAATGTGGTTCTTGTCAAACTTAAATTTCCGGTGGCAGGAGTTAAATCTAATGTGCCATTATTAGTAATACAAGTTCCATTTAAACCACCATTTAAAATTAAAGAGTTTGCCTTTGAATTTGCGCTGGTTGTATTTGAAAAAGTTGCTCCAGAGGCAATATTAATGGTATTAAATACAAAATCAGAGGTGTTTCCATTGGCTAATCCATCACCAATTGAAAAAGTAGCAGGACTCTCTATAACTAAGTTGTTAATTGTACTTGCTCTGTTGTTACCTCCTGCAACTATATTGTTTTTAATATACATATTTGGGATAACTAAGTATCCGAAAATTAAACCGGTAGCAGTTTGAGTTTGATTAGTTGGGATAGATAAGCCAATAGTAGTACCTGAAATAGAAGTAATTGTAGTACCTTGCTGAAGACCTGTTCCATATACTGTCATTCCAACTGACAACAATGAATTTGCGGCATTAAGTGTAATTGTACTCGAACCTGTTGTAAAAGCAGCAGTTGTTGCGGGTGTATAAAAAGTCAAATTATTTGTTGCTGAATTTGTTGCAGCAGCAGATAATGTAATACTTGTTGCAGATTCAACTGAAACAACTTTTGTGCCTGCTGGTATACCTGTTCCAGTAACAACCATTCCAGGTACAATGGCAGTATTGGCAACTGCTAATGTTAGTGTGGTAGTTGCGTTGGTTGTTGCACTATAAGCCAAAGTTTCATAAAAAACTAAACTAGTTGCTGCATTGGAATTTGCAGTTACATTCTGAGATAAGGTTAATGTTGTGCCCGAAATTGCTGAAACCGCTGTACCTGCAGCAATACCAGTGCCTGTTACTATTTGACCAACCCTAATTAAATCATTAGCTGCATTTAGCTCTACAGTATTAGTACCCGTAATAGCAGTACCTGCTTGTCTTATACTTCCTGAAGGATAATTTACAGCCGCAACCCAAGCTGTTCCATCATAACGCTCCCATCCAGTTGCATTTGCAATGGTTGTAGATGCAACTGTAGTTCGGTAATCACCTATTGTTTGGGCACCAATAGTCCCCATTAAACACAAAGAAATGAAGAGTAAAATTTTTGATTTCATAATAATATGATTTTATTTGTTATTTAAATTTTGATTCAAGTATGTTTTAAAATTATATCGACAAAAATATAGATTGTAGAATAGAACTATGAGTAATGTGGTATCAATTTGGGGTATTTACAAAATGACCCCAAGATATTTAGGATCATTTTGTCTCAAAAAGGTGGAAGAAATATCACAAATCACGACTAGAGACCTCACCTGCTATGTAGGAATTTCATCAATTCAGAGCAGGTTTATTGTCATAATTACTTATTTTACCCGCCAATCATCAGTGCGGAATGGCGATGCCGGTAAGTTGCTATTGTTGTATAAATTACAATTCGGATTGGCAGCCCAGCCATAACGCACTGCAATTGGATTTTCGATACTTTCACAACTTACAATTACATCATTTCCTTCAATACGCGCATCAGCCCATTTGAAACGGTGATCTGTTCCGGCAATGGCAAATCCTTTTATTGATTCATTGTTGGGTGTTTTGAGTCCTCCATGTACATTTTTAAAACTAATGCGAATACTTTTCCCTTCGATACGATACGATTCATAAATTGGGCCGGAATACAAAATGTTCTCGCCATAAGTCAGAGCACGGGCTAATAGCGAGAGTCTTCGACCAACCTCCTGTTTGTTTTTTGGGTGAATATCTTTGGCATCGCCAAGATCAATTGCCACAGCCATGCCTGTGTTTTCGAGATGTAAGGTTTGGAGTTGCGCTTCGCGAAGTTCGGCCCAGGTAGCTTCGCCGGGTTGCTTCGGCTGAGCCGTAAAATTAGCCAACTGAACAAAATAAAATGGAAAATTGATATTCCATGCTTTGCGCCAATCCTTAATCAATGTTGGAAACAGCTCGCGGTATTGATAGGCACGGTCGGCATTACTTTCACCCTGATACCAAATGGCTCCTTTGATGGTGAATGGTGCAATGGGGTGTATCATAGAGTTAAACAAAACGCTTGGACGATTAGGATCGTCTAGCGGCTTCGGTTTTGCAACAATTTCGTTCATACCAAAGCTCTTTTTGCAAAGCCAGGTACCTGCCAAATTGATAGATTTGTCGGGACTTAGGCTGAGCGTTAGTTTTTCGGGCAGACCATAAATACCACCTCCCCCACTCCAGTCGAGTACGCGAATGGTAATAATTGCTTTACCACCTTTTACCAATGATGCTGGTATTTTATAGTTGCGAACAACACTATAACCTTCGGTACTTCCTACCTTTACGCCTTCGAAATAAGTGGTATCATTGTCATCAACCCGATCCAAACTCAGTGTCAGCTCTTTATTTGCCCAATCAGCAGGAATATCGATGGTTTTGCGAAACCATACAACTCCATCAAAATCAGGGAATAATTCGGTTTCCCAAAAATTGGGAATTTCCATTTGTTTCCAATCGGACAGGTCAGGATTATTATCAGCCCACAATGCTTTTCCGTTAACAGAACCCTTGTCAGCAATAATAGTTGCGGTTTGCCAATCGGCGTATTGTTTGTCATATTTTACTTTTGCTTCAGATTGATTATCAGCAGCTTTTTCTATTGCTTCAACCGAAGCAACAAAATCGGGAAGTGTTTTGAGAGAAGCTGAACTTACCCAGGTTTCTGCAACT
>CAIWIS010000195.1 GCA_903912795.1 uncultured Bacteroidales bacterium | reverse complement strand
CTATTTACAGTCAACCTATGGAAACGTTCCATCTCTTCCATTTTATTAATTAGCGCTACCTCCGCATTTGTTCGCTCAATATACTGACCTAGTTGGTAACTGAACATTTCGATTAATTCTTGATTCTTAAATTGATTATTTTTATCATAAATAAATACCAAATTTCCTACAATTCGCTCATTGCCTTCTACTGCAACCATTACAACTTCGCCTAGCGAAAATACTTTTTCGATAAAATGACTAATGTTTTCTTTAATATCAAAATGAGTTAAATCCGTCAACGATTTAAGTCGTTCAATCTTTTTTTCATATAGCATTTTATCAATTACAGCATGTCTATTCCATTTTCTATCAAATATATCATAACCAATGTATTTTAATGCCAACTCTTTGAAATTTGTTAAACCACTTACCGATTTAGTAGTAGCATATTCACCTTCATAAGTATTAATCACAACATATTTGGCTCCTGATATAGCTAGTAATTCGGATGTAATCATCTCGTAATCAATCTTTCCACCTTTATGCTTAATAAATTCGGACGTTATACGTAATGTACTTCTCAAATTCAATGTATTAACACTTAAACTCTCCGTTTTTTCTTGCAAACTGAGTTGGGATTGTTTTCGGTCAGTAATATTTTCGCCGTAAAACGATGCACCAATAACCTTACGATCCACAACAATTGGTGTGGTTGACACTTCAATAAATATTTTATGATTGCCAAAGTCTATTTCGTCAATTTCAACAAAAGAATGATTTGAAAATGTTCTTACGTATCTATCCAACCACAGTGGCCGTAAAACTTCAGGAAGTACCTTTACAACATTCATTCCAACGGTTAAATCAACTCCAAATGAATTTTTAAACTCTGACTTAAATGTGTCGTTAGCAAATAATAAACTATGATTTAAATCAACACTCCAAACACTAAAACGATTATGTTTAAGTGTTGCTTCCAATAATGCTTGCGATTGTTTTAATTTTTCGTGTTCATTTTTCTCATTCGTAATATCTCTGAGTATACCTCGCACTAGTTTTGTTTGGTTTATAGTATCGTCAACAAGCTGACCTTTGCTATAAATTGTTCTCCTTAAACCATCATTTTTCCTTATTATATCAAATTCAATTTCATAAGGTATATTCTTGTAAATAAGTGCATTTAGAGCATTTGTAACAATCTCGTTATTGATAATACAATCAACTATTGCCTGATTAATATCCTGAACGTCAGCATCAAGTCCAAAAATTTCACGTAGCTGTGTTGAGTTCCAGTATTTATCTTCATCAATATAATACTCCCAGCTCCCAATAAGTGCCACTTCTTGTGTTAAACGATACCGCTCTTCGTTCAATTTAATTTTTTGAACATGTTCAATACGTTCGGACACATCTCGAAAGTTGATAACTATACCATTTACTGATGAATTGGCAAATAAATTGGTAAATGTAGATTCAATCCACAACCATTCTCCATTCTTTTTCAAAAAACGATATGTTAAAATGGGAATATATGCAGGATTTTCGAGCATTTTATGCAGTTCAGGCAGCACATAAGCCAAATCTTCGGGGTGAGTTAACTCATTTGGGTTTACGTTTGAAATGTCGCTTAGCTTAAAACCAAACATCTTAAATGCACTATGACTTACGTAACAGAATTTTAACTCAGTATTTAGCACCACTATACCATCGGATGCATTTTCGGTTATTGCCTGAAAAAAATCAGCTAGCGGCGCTTCAGAATCTGTTTTTATATTTCTTGTGACATTCATAATTGTAAGTGATTAAAATTATAACTTTCAGAAAATTAACAATCCAAATCGTTTCCATTTGTTTAATGGCAAATATACAACATCTACACTGTTTATCAAATGATTGAAACATATTATTTTGTATGTTTAAGAACATATTTTGTCATGCCTTAAAAAAGGAAAAGCAAACAAATGTATTGTATTCCATCTGTTTGCTTTAACTCATTTTCAAACGATAATTTTCAAGAAAAAGTTAAGAGTCTAAGTTTTTTTTAAAACCACACCTAATTTTGTAAACTTAACAGCAATTTTGAGGTTAAAACTTAATTGTCATTTATGAAAAAAATTACTTCTTAATATCTTGTTTTGGTAGTTGTTGTCTGGTATTTTGTTTTAAAATTAGTCCTGATTCAATCATTAAATCATTTTCAAATCAGGACTAATTACGTTAACACTTAAAACCCAAAAACCAATTTTCTACCTATTTTTAAAACTCTAATTATTGCATTAATACTGTTGTGCTCGAAACATCTACGTCTACAGTAGTTTGAATTACATATTGTCCGGATTGTGTTCCTGTTTCTATGGTTGTATTAGTTTCGGGTTTTACAACTACTTGTTTTACCACTTTACCATTACGTGCATTTACAATTTTAATGTTAGCTTTTTGTTTGTTTGGATTTTCAACTATGAGCTTTTTATTGTGTGCTCTTACTTTTACCTTTTTGGCTTTATTTTCTTTTTTGTCTTTTTTATCTTTTTTGTCAACTACAGTACTGCCACTTCCATCGTTAGGATCGATACCTGGGTCAACTATTTCGGGTTCAGGAACTACTGGAGGTACTACTACTGGAGGTTCTACTACTGGAGGTTCTACTACAGGAGGTACAACTACTGGAGGTACAACTACAGGAAGCTTAGTAATAAATTTAAACCGTTCTTGCATATCACTTTTCGAAGCAGTGAAAGTATGCTTGGCACCTTGAGCATAAACATCAATAGTATCACCTTTTAATAGGTCGACCAAATAAAGTCCGGGATAAAAATAATTAATGTCGTAATGTGTAAATGTAAAAGTATATTGAGTTCCTTCGCCAGCTATAAAAGCAAATGCATTGTTTTCGATAGTTGGAAAACTTGAAACTTGAAATGTTCCATCAATGCTTTTATCAAAAACTTGAGGAGCCGGAGTAGTGGCATTTAAAAATTTATAGCCATCGTAACCATTATCGAAACCATCCGATGTGCCAGGTTCGGTAATCATCCATACTTTATCACTATAGTAACCATCAGTTACTTCAATTACAGTGCAGCAATGTACTGGGGTTTGAGCTTTTGCAAACGATACAGTTAATAATAATGTAGCTGCTGCAAGAATGGTTTTTGAGTTGAGCGTTTTCATAATTCATTATTTTTTGAATGTGAGTAATTTTTGTATTTTATTTTGTGTTGCTCCAAGCTTCAATCCTTACATGAATTATTGTTGCTTTTCACATTTCAAATTTACTGCTTCGAACTACTCAAAGCAATAGACAAGGCACTGTAGCAGATACTCACAAGGCCTTGTAGCTATAAATACTACAACCAAAACACATTTTTAAGCACATAAAAAATAAAAATTTTGTGGTTCTCAACTACATTCCAATTCGTAATTTGAACAACAATATTAAAATCAATGGCAAAGCATGCAAACTCACACAAATTACTCTTAAATCATTAAATATCAAGAATATAAATAGTAGTACAAAAAATATTTTTTTACTTAATAAAACACTAACACTACGCTCTTTATTTTCGAAGAGTTTCCGACTCAAAATTGCTAAAAACAGGCACAAATGAATGAAAAATGAATATTTACACATATAAAAACGGCCTATTTTATGAAAACCAATGACTGCGCGCACCAATATATTATTATTTATTAACTATAAATCCATTGCAAAAGCCAATACTTTAACTTTAGTTCACACAATATCCATTTCAATTAATTCAAAATGTAAGATTTTGTTTCGAAAAATCAAATTCAAAGCTACTTTACTAGTACAAAAAACAGTAGAAATAAAATGTAACAAAAAATTCAGGTACCATTTTGCTTAAAAAATTAGCTATAATTTATCCAATAAATCAGCGTCTAATAACATAGTTCGATGAGCTAAAATAATGACTGAAACCATCTTGCTTCTTGAATCAAAATTCGTATCTTTGCACTCCGAAAAATAAAGCAACAATGAACTTAGAAACTATTATTCAAACGGTTGTGGCCGAGTCTGTAAAAACACTTTACAGTACCGAAACTCCACTTAATCAGATTCAGATACAAAAAACAAAAAAAGAATTCGAAGGCGACGTTACCGTTGTAGTATTTCCTTTTGTTAAAATTGCCCGCAAATCGCCCGAAGCTACCGGTCAGGAAATTGGCGAATATATTGTAAAAAATAATCCTCAGGTAAGCGGATTCAATGTTATTAAAGGCTTTTTGAACCTTAGCATTCATAAATCGTACTGGCTGCAAACATTAGCTGCTATTTATGCTAACGACAAGTTTGGCATTAAAACACCTACTGCCACTGATGCTACGATGATGATAGAATATTCGTCGCCAAACACGAATAAACCTTTGCACTTGGGGCATATACGCAATAATCTACTCGGATTTAGTATAGCCGAAATTCAAAAAGCTTGTGGTTGGAATGTGGTAAAAACAAATATTGTAAACGACCGCGGAATCCATATTTGCAAATCGATGTTGGCTTGGAAGCTTTTTGGCAATGGCGAAACACCCGAAAGTACTGGTTTAAAAGGCGATCACTTGGTAGGAAAATACTATGTGGTATTCGATAAAGCATACAAAGCTGAAATAAAAGCACTTATGGACAAAAACATAAGTGAGGAGGAAGCAAAAAAAACTGCTCCACTTATACTCGAAGCTCAAAAAATGTTGCTAGCATGGGAGCAAAACGACCCTAAAGTTCGTCATTTATGGGAAACAATGAATGGTTGGGTATATGCTGGTTTTGACCAAACCTACAAACAGATGGGTGTGGATTTCGACAAAATATACTACGAAAGCCAAACATACCTCACCGGCAAAGAAGAAGTGGAACGTGGAGTAGCCGAAAAATCGTTTTACACACGCGATGACAATTCGGTTTGGGCCGATTTAACTGGCGATGGTCTTGACGAAAAACTGTTGCTTCGTGCCGATGGCACATCCGTGTACATGACTCAGGACATAGGCACAGCCAAACTGCGTTACAATGATTTTGATATCAAAAAAATGGTTTATGTTGTAGGAAATGAACAAAATTATCATTTTCAGGTTTTATCAATATTACTGGACAAATTGGGTTACGCTTGGGGCAAGGATTTGGTTCACTTTTCGTACGGAATGGTGGAACTGCCCGAAGGCAAAATGAAAAGCCGCGAAGGCACAGTTGTAGATGCCGACGATTTAATGGCCGAAATGATACAAACTGCCCACGAAACGTCGCTAGAACTCGGAAAGCTAGAGAATTGTACTGCCGATGAAATTATAAACATATCGCGCATGGTTGGTTTGGGTGCATTGAAATATTTCATTCTGAAAGTGGATCCACGAAAAAATATGACCTTCAATCCTGCTGAATCTATTGATTTTAATGGTAATACAGGTCCTTTTATACAATATACACATGCTCGTATTAAATCAGTATTGCGTAAAGCAGTGGATCAGGGCATAAATTTTGGAACAGAAATTGATAACACACTTGCA
This sequence comes from uncultured Bacteroidales bacterium, assembly GCA_903912795.1. Lineage (GTDB taxonomy): Bacteria > Bacteroidota > Bacteroidia > Bacteroidales > Paludibacteraceae > Paludibacter. Next base: position 977 of record CAIWIS010000195.1, on the reverse strand, counting down.
ATATCCGAAAAAGAGAGTTATTTAATACAGTTATTAGCCGAATTTCCAGCGGTAGTAAAACAAGCTGGCGATGAATTTAGTCCGGCATTAATAGCTAATTACGAGTACGAATTGGTAAAGGAATTTAATCAATTTTACCACGATTTCTCTATTTTAAAAGAAGAAAATCAAGAATTGAAAAAATTCCGTTTACAACTTTCGGCTTCAATTGCTAAGGTTATTCAACTAGGAATGAACTTATTAGGGATAGAAGTACCGGAAAGAATGTAATTTTGCACTTCGTGCGTTACTAGCTTCGCGATATTTGCACTTCGCACGTTATTGGTTATTGATTCTAACATCTAAAAATTACTTTTATGAAACAACAATTACTTATTGCTATTAGCATTTTATTAGTTGCAACATCTTGTTCGTCGGGCTATAGAGCATACAAAAAAGGTGACTATTACAAAGCAGCTTTCGATGCAGTGGATCATTTAAAATCGTCGCCAAATAGTGATAAAGCGGAGTTTGTTCTGACAAAGACATACCCATTGGCACTTCAAATGGCTCAACGTGAGATTGAAAAGGCTAAACTTAACAATTCGCCTAACAATTACGAAGATGTAGTGTATCATTACGAAAAAATTAATCAATTAGCGGATAATATTTATCGTACACCCGCAGCTAACCGTGTCATTGCCAAGCCTACTGAATTTCCTGCAGAATTATCCGAAGCACGTAAAGTAGCTGCTGGTCAGGTTTACGAAATGGGAATGAAAGCTTTAAATGCCGGTACAATTTTCGATGCCCGCAACGCTATGCAGCTATTTCAACGCTCCAACAATTATGTTTATGGCTATCAGGATGCCTTGAAACTTATTGAAGAAGCTCGCTACCAAGGTACATTACGCGTATTATTCGAAAAACCTGTAACCGGGATGAAGTATCAGTACTCAGCCGACTTTTTCAGCACCAATTTATTATCCGAATTAAGT
>CAIWIS010000194.1 GCA_903912795.1 uncultured Bacteroidales bacterium | reverse complement strand
ATGAATCAGCAAACGGTGATATTACTGCTGCTTCCGGCTCACCAACAAGTGACAACTTAAACAACTCAGGATTAACTGACAATCAGCTTGCTAATACAAACCTAACAATAAGTTCAGGTGAGTTTATTATCAATGCCACAAAAACCGTTCGTTCGCTTACAATTGCTCCCGGAGCCAAACTCACATTAAACTCTGGATCGTTAACAGCCACGAATGGAATTACATTACAAAGCGACCCTACAGGAACAGCTACTTTTGTAGATACCAACACAAGCAGTCCGCTTGTAGTGAGTGGTACAGTACAACAACATGTATCAGCTGGTCGAAATTGGTATATTACTGTTCCTAGTATACAAAGTAATTCGCAATTGTTCACTAGCTCTGCGCTTAACAGAGGCACTTCAGTGGTTTGTTTCGACGAACCAAGTGGTACATGGATAGCACCTGTCGATGGTAAATTAGATTTGATGCGTGGTTATATTCAAGTGGCAACAAGTACGCCATCGGTAACCGGATCAACCGGAACAGTTGCTTTCTCAGGTAAATTTAACACCGGTGCATATTCCATCAACCTAACACGTACAGAAGGAAAATCGGGTTACAATTTAGTCGGAAATCCATACCCTTCGTACTTGAATTGGAATATGGTAACAAAAACCAATGTGTCGAATACAATGTGGTATCGTACCAAAGAAGGTGGAGTTTATAAATTTTATACTTATGTGGCAAACAGTGGAGCCGGAGTAGGTTCTCCTGCAACTGTTACAAACAAAATTCCACCAATGCAGGCATTTTGGGTGAAAGTGAATACAGTTGGTTCAGGCAGCATAGCAGTCGATAATGATATGCGTTCGCATTTTGACGATGCAGGTAATATAATGAAAGCACCAAAACAATCGGTTCAGAAATTGATACGTTTGCAAATATCGAATGGTACTAATACCGACGAAGCAGTCGTTTATTTCAATGCCAATGCGCTTGACACCTTCGATCAATACGATGCTATAAAACGAAGTAACGGTGAACCAAGCTTGCCTGAGATATTTACGCAAGCAGGTACCGAACAAGTTGTAATCAATGGTATGACGGAATTAAAATACAATACCGAAATACCAGTAGGGTTTAAAACGGGTGAAGCCAATAATTTTGTTATTTCAGCCAACGAAATATCGAATTTTGAAGTTGGGACAAAAGTGATTTTAATAGACAAACAAAATCCAACTGCCGAAATTGATTTAAGTAATGGTGCTGTTTATAACTTTAACTCACCAATAACTGCTTCAACAACCGACCGTTTTAGTTTAATATTAAGAACTCCGGGTGTTACTACAGACCTTGATGATAATTTCAAACTCAACGCTCAGGTATTTGTAAATTCTGTCAATCAAATTACAATAATTGCACCAGAGAAAAGCAATTATACGATTTACAATGCGGTAGGACAGCTAATTGAAAATGGTATTCTTAACTATAAACTACATACTACAAACTGTAACCTAAATACAGGCGTGTATGTTGTGAAAGTGAATAATCAATCAACAAGAGTTATTGTAAAATAAAATATTAACCGCCCCTAATCCGTCAGCTGACGGAGAACTGGATTAGTACCGAATGGTCTTTTCTTACTCCCCTTTAGGGGTTGGGGGCAGTTTAAAAAACAAAATACCATGGAAAAGAAAAAGTACATAAAGCCTCGTATCGAAATAATATTTCTCGATTACGAAATTTCATTGGCATTGGCATCAACTCCACCTGAAGGCCCAAGTGAAACATTAAACAGTATTCAAAATCCGTTTAAACAGGAATTAGGTTTAGTTTAATAAATTAGTTTTTTAAGGTTAAGAATTTCACCTCGCAACAAAGCAAGTAAAAATTGCTGTGTTGCGGGGTGTTTTTAATTCATTTTATTCTATAAAGACTTAAAAAGGGCGTTTTTTCAAAACCTGCTCAATAACATGCTTTTTTTTATGGGTAAAAGCGGTTTTTTTTGTTTCTTTGCTAGCTTAATTTCAAACACCAAATTTATAAAAAAGATTATGACAGTTCAAGAATTAAAAGCAGCTTTCGAAGCTACTTACGGCAAAGCGGCTGATGCCGTTTATTTCTCTCCAGGTCGTGTTAACCTTATCGGTGAGCATACCGATTACAATGGTGGTTCAGTTTTTCCTTGTGCATTGAGTTTTGGAACATATCTTTTGTTGGCAAAAAACGACAAAAACGTAATGAATTTCAAATCGCTTAACCAACCAGAAATAATTTCATTAGGTTTTGATCAATTAACAACACCTCTCGACAAATCGTGGGTAAATTATCCACTTGGCGTATTGGCTCAGTTTGTAAAACGTGGTATTGCCATTACCCAAGGTTACGATATGTTGATTTGGGGAAATGTGCCTAATGGTGCAGGTCTTTCGTCGTCGGCTGCTTTGGAAGTTGTTACTGCTTTTGCATTCAACGACCAATTAGGAACAGAATTTAACCGTACTGTATTGGCACAAATAGGTCAAAAATCGGAACACGAATTTGCGTTGGTAAATTGCGGTATTATGGACCAATTTGCTTCGGCTAATGGTGCTAAAGACCACGCTATTCATTTGAATTGCGATACATTGGAATTTGAACTAGTACCTGTGAAATTACAAGGCGTTAAAATTCTTATTTCAAATACACACTCGCCACACAAATTGGATTCGGGCGCATACAACCAACGCGTTGCGGAATGTCAATTGGCTGTAAAACAATTAAATACAGTTCGTCCGTTGAAATATTTGGCTGAATTGACTGAAGCTGAATTCAAATCAATCGAATCGGCTAT
>CAIWIS010000193.1 GCA_903912795.1 uncultured Bacteroidales bacterium | reverse complement strand
TCGCGTAGCTTAATTTGGTCGTAAGCAGCAGTTGCTAAGCGAGTTTCAATTTTTAGAACGGATTCCATATTTTGCTTGGCAACAGGCTCGGCAAAACCAAAAAGCTGAAACATTTTAACAACATGTTCTTTATACTTGTTACGAATGTTTGTTGTCTGAGCATCGTTATCTAAGTAATATTCACGCTCACCCAAACTGATTCCACTCTGATAAGTTTGTACTAAATACTGATTGCTATTCATAGCATCAGCATCAACGTACAAAGCAAAGTAAGCATCCACATCGGTTTGCAAAAGTTCAGGCAACAATTTAGTTAACTCATCGGTGGATTTAAGCGCTGCAATCGTTTTTAACTGATTTTCAACAGGTTTAATTCCATCTTTATTCAACTTTACACTATCCATGGCCAGATTATACAAATCGCCGATTTTCTGTTCAACGGTACCTTTACCAGCAGGTTTAGCAGCAATTTCTTCAATTAGTTCGCGTAACTGTTTGCGGTTATTTTCAGCTAATAGGTCAAAACTTCCAAAGCGTGAATACTCTCCGGTTAATGGATTATTTTTCATCCAACCACCACAGGCATATTGGTAAAAATCGTCTCCGGGTACTGAGGTTGTGTCCAGATTTTTCAGGTCGATACCTGAACTAAGTTTGTTTGAATTACAAGATGTGAGCATAAGAATAAAGCCTCCTAACCCAAAAAGGGGTAACAAGAGTTTGTTTTTTAAAAGTTTAAACATAATGAGTTAGTTTTGAGTTACGAGTATTGAGAAATAATTATTTGATACAGGTAAGAGATTCGTCAACAGGATTAACATATTCACGCTGCAAAGGTTCTTCCACCGAATCGATTATTTTAAATAAATCATTTAATGTTTCGGCACGCAACATAGCAATACGTGTATCTTTAAAATTGGGTATTCCTTTGAAAACCGGACTCGCTGCTAAATGGCGGCGACTATGAATAATACCTTTGAGACGTTTATCAAATAGTGCGTCCGGAATTATATCATCGTCAACATCCAGCCATTTTACCGAAGCAATAATATGCTCTTTCAGAATGGCTTTTTGTTCATCAAAAGTTAGTATTTGCTTATGTTCACCCGTTTGGAAAAAGTGTTTTATTTCACTAAAAATCCATGGTTTACCAATAGAACCGCGACCTATCATCACTGCATCAACTCCGTATCGGTTAAAGCATTCCAATGCCCGTTCGGCCGAAGTAACATCGCCATTACCAATAATCGGAATAAGCATGCGCTGATTGTTTTTTACGTCTCCAATTAGTGTCCAATCCGCATCGCCTTTGTACATTTGAGCACGTGTGCGACCATGAATAGTGAGTGCCTGAATGCCACAATCCTGCAATTGTTCCGCTAAATCAACAATAATTTTACTATCATCGTCCCATCCCAAACGTGTTTTTACAGTTACCGGAAGTTTAACTGCATTCACCACATCCTTCGTAATTTGAAGCATACGTGGAATATCTCGTAGCAGCCCCGCTCCTGCCCCTTTACCTGCCACTTTTTTTACCGGACAGCCGAAATTTATATCAATAATGTCCGGTTGAGCTTCTTCGGCAATTCGGGCAGCCTCAGCCATCGAAACAGGATCGTGACCATAAATCTGAATCGCTATCGAGCGTTCTTGAGGATAAATTGTTAGCTTTTGTTTCGTACGATTTACATCACGAATCAGCGCTTCGGACGAAACAAATTCGGTATATAACATATCAGCTCCAAAACGTTTACACAACAGGCGAAATGCCGGATCGGTAACGTCCTCCATGGGAGCCAGAAAAAGCGGTTTATCAGGAAATTCTATATTCGAAATCTTCATATTAATGCAAAATGGCTGCAAAGTTATAAATATTCGTTGATAAATAATAATTGCAGAATATAATAAACTCATTTTCAAGTTAAATTGTTCAATAAAAGGAAGTCATATATTTTTGTTACTTTTGCAACTGAATAATCAAAAACATAGAAAATGAATAAGAAAATTATTCAATTAATAATATTCTGCTCAGTAATTGCGCTAAACGGACAAGTAAAATATGCTACGGCATGGTTTGGACCTAATGCCAATCCGGTTCCTGAAATGACCGATGCACGTATTCCGACTAAAACAACCGTAAGTTTAATGGGCGATTATTACTTTGGTTACGGCGACAAAACCACAAATGGCTACGTAAAAATGGAGTTCCCTCTCCTACCCGAGCGCGTTTCGTTTAAACTTTGGTTCACAACGTTGGAAAATTATACAGTTACGCCGGAACTTAGTACTAAACGCGGTATGAATGGAAATCTGACTGGTAAACCTAACGGTGATTTGTATGTACAAACACGTATTTCGTTGCTTAAAGAACATAAAAATGCTCCTGCAATAATACTGAATACAACACTAAAAACAGCATCGGGAACAAATTTTGAAGAACGACGTTATTTCGACACACCAGGATATTATTTTAATGTTGAATTTGGTAAATCGTTTTATACAAAAAGCAAATTTATAAACGAAATTCGCACGGTTGGAAATCTTGGATTTCTTTGCTGGGAGACTTCTGGCAGTCGACAAAACGATGCTCCC
>CAIWIS010000192.1 GCA_903912795.1 uncultured Bacteroidales bacterium | reverse complement strand
TGGCACCATGCTGTTAGACAACACACTGGGAGGTACTGCCATTGGCAGTACCTCTGGAGGAGGGAATCAGAATTTTACCAATACTGGTATATTTACTGCAAAAGCCAAGGCAGGTAGTGCGGCGCTGGCATTTGGAAATTCCACTTTAGCTGGCACACCGGTTTTCACGAACTCGGGTACTATAAACGTGAATAGTTACATTGCCGGTGGTAGCGGTACTGCAGCTTACAATATCTACAACAGTGGTACTTTCAACTTTGATGAAGCAACAAATGCGAGTGATGCAATAAGGGCAGGAATTGTTTTTCAAAACAGCAATGCGGCAAATACCGTAGGCGGTACAATTACAGGTAGAGGGCTTATCAAGGGTGTTTTTGATAATAAAACACTTGGTACAATAGCTCCGGGAAACAGCACAAATGCTTATGGTATTTTTGATTTTACAGCGCCGGCTGTATCGCTAACCGGTATTGTAAATATGGATATTAATGGTAAAACTACTGCTGGTGCCGATTACGACCAAATTATTGCCAGTGATGTAGCATCTACGCTGAATGTTACAGCGGCTACCCTGAATGTAACTAAAGCAGGAACATATACACCAAGTCAAGGCGATATTATCCCATTGTTTGCAGCGAATACAACCCTGACAGGGCCTTTTGCTTCGGTAAGTTTACCTGCTTCTTGGTCGCTGGATTATGCAACGAATGTACTTAAAGCGCAAGTTTCGTATTCTACATCTACTAAAAATCCGGCAGATTTCAATTCAACAATGAAAGTATATGCTGTGGGTAACGAACTTGTTTTTGATGGTTTTGAAGGAAGGACAGTGTCATTGTATTCGATTACAGGTAAGTTGATTAAATCATTTGTTGCCTCGGAAACAGTTAGTAAATTTAATGTAAAAAATGGTTTGTATATTGTGGATGGTGGCGATGTTAAATTTAAAGTGTTGATACCATAAAAGTGCTGTGTTGTATTAGTTAAGTTAGTTTTCTCATGGTTTAGTTTTTCGCCCTTCGAAATTTCGGAGGGCGATTTTTTTTTAAATTCTTACTTTGTGCAATCGGTATTATTGCATTATATAAATAAAATGTAAACGTTTACATTAAATATTGCAAAATGTAAACGTTTACATTTTGTAGTTTGTGATATTCTTTTCTATATACATGTATTCTTATGTATATTTGTATGTGAAATCGAAATGCCAATTTAAAAGTCAACCGCCAATGAATCAAACAGTCCATTTTATGTATCAAATTCAGTTGTATTGTAAAAATACGTCTGAAATTAGTTTTAAGTCTATTTTATAATTAATTATCTAATTACTATGTACAAACGAGACAAAACAAGTGTATTAAAAGTCAACTTTCAAAAAGCATTTCTGCTTTTTTGTTTGGTTGCATTTTTTGGATTGGCTTCTGCACAAGAAGCTAATAATGTAGGCTCCGCAGGAGCTAAAGTAAAAAAGATTATGGGTGTAATCAGCGATGAGAAAGGCGAATCCATAATTGGAGCCAGTATTATTGTTAAGGGTACCAATATCGGAACTATCACCGATATGAATGGAAAATTTACATTGAATGTATCTGAAAAGTCAACATTGACAGTTTCTTACATCGGATATGTATCCAAATCGGTATTAGTTGGTGCTGAATCAAACTTAAAAATCACCTTAAACGAAGATTCTAAAAACCTGGAAGAGGTAGTGGTGGTTGGTTATGGACAGCAAAAAAAGGTGACCATTACCGGTGCTGTATCGCAAATCAAAGGTGCGGAATTATTAAAGTCGCCCGTGGCAAATTTAACACAAGCATTGGTAGGTCGTACTGCTGGTGTTATGTCGGTTCAGGGAAGTGGACAGCCAGGTGCCGATGATACGCAATTGCGTATTCGTGGTATTGGCACTACAGGAACAGCCACACCACTTACTCTGGTGGATGGTATAGAGCGATCTTTTGCTCAGCTCGACCCAAATGAAATTGAATCGATATCGGTTCTTAAAGATGCTTCTTCTACAGCTGTTTATGGTATTCGTGGTGCTAACGGTGTAATTATTGTTACAACCAAAAAAGGAGCCGAAGGTAAAGCTGTAGTAAGCTATAATGGAAGCTATGCATTGCAGTCGGCAACAAAATGGCCAACTTTTCTGAAAGCTTACGATTTTGCAACGGTCTACAACGAGGCTTTGTTGAATGATAACCCATTGACAAACGCTACCTTTACGCCTGCAGAGATGCAAAAATTTAAAGATGGCAGTGATCCGCTTTTTTATCCGGATACCGATTGGAAATCTTTATTGTTTAATGACTATGCTCCTCAAAACCAGCATAATATAAATATCAATGGAGGTACAAAAAATACAAGATATTTTGTTTCGTTAGGTACAATACACCAGGAGGGCTTGTTTAAAAATTTTCTTGAAGCCTCAGGTGCAACAAACAATAACACCTACGATCGTTATAACTTTAGGTCAAACATCGACATAGATTTTACACCTTCTACTACGGTAAACTTTCAGTTGGGTGGATATTCAGCGAAACGTAATTCTACAAGAGGACAAGAAGGACTTGCATCTGATGGTGTTTTTAGTAAACTCTTCGATTCAGCTCCAACAGCTACCATAGGTATGTACGAAGGCAAAATCATAACATTGGACAGGTCTGGTAACAGAAATGTTATTAGTAATTTAACAGATGGTTTTGTGGACTATACCAACAATAGTTTGAATATTAACCTTGGTATTACTCAAAAACTCGACTTTATTACCAAAGGGCTTACTGCCAGGGCAAAAATTGCTTATGATAATCAGTATTCGCGCAGCCGTGATTTTGCACACAACCAGGTTACATATACTCCTATCCGATTGGCGGCTGTAGCTCCAGATACAATTGGTCAAATTGTATTTCGTCCAAATGGTGAAAAAGCAGATATTATTGGCGACCCAACTACTAATTTCTCTCGTTCACGCCAATTTTATATTGATGCTGCGTTGGAATACAACACCACATTTGGCAAAAACAATATTGGTGCATTGTTTTTATACAACCAAAAAAAGCGCTACTATCATGGATTATCATACCCTGAAATTCCGGTTGGATACCAGGATTTTGTTGGACGTATAACCTATAATTACGATTCACGCTATCTGCTTGAGTTTAATATGGGTCGTAACGGATCCGAAAATTTCCCCAAAGAGTCCAGATTCGGTTGGTTTCCTGCTTTGTCTGCCGGTTGGGTAGCTACCTCAGAGCCTTTTGTTCAAAAATTAATAGGTACCGACGTATTATCATATTTGAAAATAAGGGGTTCATACGGTCAGGTTGGAAACGACCAAATGAATGCAACTCGCTTTATGTATCTGGAACAGGAATACAATGCAGGTGGCTATGGTGTATTTGGAGAAACTGCCACAAAATACGCTTCATATATTGAAGGCAAACTCGGAAATCCGAATATTACCTGGGAAAAAGCCAATAAAATGGATATTGCTGCCGATATGAAATTTTTTAAAGACAAGCTGTCGATTAATGTTGACTATTTCAGCGAAGACCGCAGCAATATTATTACCACTCGGAAAACTGTGCCATCATACGTGGCCATTTCGTTGCAGGATGGTTACAATTTAGGAATTGTACAAAACAAAGGAGTTGAAATTGAGGGAGGTTGGAACAGTAAAGTACGTGATTTCAGGTATTGGATAAATGGTAACTTCTCATTTGCTCGCAATAAAATTATTGAAATGGACGAAACTCTGAATACAGATAATCCTCAGTTAAACAGAACCGGAAAGAGTGTAGGTCAGATTTTCGGATTTGTTTTTGATGGATTCTTTAATACAGCCGATGAAATTGCAGCTGCACCCAATTATTTTGGTAAAAAACCAGTACTTGGCGATACGAAATATATGGATGTTAATAAGGATGGAGTCGTAGATCAAAATGACCAACAGGCTATAGGTGGCCCGACCTTTCCCGAAATATCTTATGGGGTGTCGGTAGGCTTTTCCTACAAAGGTTTTGATTTTAGTACCTTAGTTCAGGGTAGTGGAAACTATTCAGTAGTTGTTACCGATCGCCTCTATCGACCTTTTGCAGCCTTTGGTGGTGCGCTTGAGAATACACTCAATAGATGGAGCCCCGCCAATACTCCGGAGCAAAATGCACAAGCTACTTTCCCAAAACTGACTGTAACGTATGCCTCACTTCAGAATTATTATACTTCAACCCTCAATACCTATGATGCATCGTACATTCGTCTTAAAAATGTGGAACTTGGCTATACTTTTTCCAGGAAGAACTTATCGTTCATTGGAATCAATAGTATTAGACTATTTTTGACTGGTCAAAATTTATATACCTGGGATAAATTAAAAATTATCGACCCCGAAGGAAACCCTTCGCAAAGTATGAAGTATCCGCAAATGAGAGTTTATAACATAGGTTGTAAAGTTCAATTTTAATTAATCTTTTAAAGAAAAAATAGTATGAAAATAAAACATATCATTATAAGTATAGCCATTCTTGCATCCGCTTTTGGAATGGTATCGTGCGATGATTTTCTTCAGGTGCCCGATAAATCGATATTTACGATCGATTCTGTATTTGCAAAAAAAATAAATGCTGATAAGTACATGTACTCACTTTACCAGGATGCTCCCAAGATTTTACAAAACTGGGGTGGTAGTGGGGATATTGCCGGATATATTTTAGCAGGAGCTTCGCGTACTTCAATTACCGATGAGGCAGGCTCACTGGCCTTGCAACCTGCTTATAATTCACACTTAGTGAATGCCGGCAATGTGAATTCTACCTGGTTTACAACCAATCAGGGCGAGGACGATTATGCCCGCCATTGGAAAACCATCCGTAAATGTTATATCATGTTGGAGAATATCGATAATGTTCCTGATATGACCACTGAGTTGAAAGACCGTTACAAAGGTGAAGCTAAAATATTGGTAGCGTTAGAGTATTTTGAAATGTGGAAACGATATGGGGGCTTGCCCATTATTACCAAAACATATACTGATGCTGATTATCCGAAAACATCCCGTAGTACATTAAAGGAAACCTACGATTTTATTATTTCATTGTGCGATGAAGTAATTGCGAATCCTAATTTGCCTGCAAAAACAACATTACCTCTCGAATTTGGTCGCGCTACCAAAGCTTTGGCCTATGGCTTAAAAGCAAGAACTATGTTGTATGCTGCAAGTCCGCTTTTTAACTCAGTTACTCCCTATATCGACTTTGGGGCAAATAATGATTTAATTTGCTTTGGAAATTATGATTCTAACCGTTGGAAAGCCGCCCGTGATGCCGCTTTGGAAGCCATTACCTACTGCGAAGCCAATGGATATGCCATAGTAAATGATGCTACAAAACGTACTACCGGCCGAAATTACATTGTGGCTACCTGCAAAAGACCCAATGAAGGAAATACGGAAGTAATGTTTGGTACAACATGGGCAACCGACCAGGCTAATATTGCAGTAGCATGGATGGCACGTGGTCGTATGGGTGGAAGTGCAGTGAATACTCCTACTCATAACTCAGTGGAATTTTTTACAAATGTGGATGGAACATCTGTTAACTGGAATGCCTCCATGAATGCGGATGGCACAGCTGGAACAGCTATGCTTACACCTGCTAACCAACCTGAGTTTTATTATAAAAACTTGGATCCGCGCTTTCAGCAAAGCATTGTATACAATGGCTGTAAATGGTCACTTACTCCCGATGTGATTATTCAGTTTTACGATGGAGCAACCACTGCAGTGACAGACGGATTGGAAGGACCTAAAAAAGCAAAATCAGAATTTATGTACGGTTTCAGAAAATACCTGAATGATTTTGAGAAATCAAGAGCAGGATTTCAACCTATGAACCCGGTAGTGAGATTAGCGGAGATGTATATGATTTATGCGGAAGCATCCAATGAATTTGAATCGGCTCCAACTGCTGCGGCATTCGACAAAATTGATGTCATTCGTACGCGTTCAGGTATGCCTGTTGTTAATCGTGCGTTGGACAAAAGCCAATTCAAAGAGTATATCAGAGCTGAACGGGCACGTGAGTTTTTTGCCGAAGATCATCGCTATTTCGATCTTAGACGTTGGAAAACCCCGCAACCATTCCTGAAAATCTACAATATGAAAATTGTAAAAAATGCAGACAATACCTATTCTTATCAAAAGTACCTGCATCAAAATAGATATTGGGCTGACTTCTGGTATTTACATCCATTTCCGTATGCCGAAGTTTACAAAGGATATGGTTTGATACAAAATCCGGGTTGGTAATTTCAAAATATATATTATTTATAATACACTATAATATGAAAAAAATTAATATAACAATAAGTCAAATGCTAACCAAAACTGCTCTGATTTGCCTGCTTGCAGCCAATGTTTTTGTAGCCTCTGGTCAGGCGTTGACAAATTCTTCTGAGAAAAAGGATCTGAATGAAAAAACTGAAAAAAAATCAGAAGCTATAATTTCTGATTTGATTGATAAAACATCTTCTATCAGTACGGTTAATGGAGATGTGATTGAGAAAAGTACAACTTTTTCGATAGGAAATGCGCTTTATGGGCTTTTACCGGGGTTAAATGTTTTGCAAAAATCGGGTGAACCCGGTGCTGATGACCCTGATTATCGGATACGTGGAAATGGTACTTTTGGAAATAGCAATTATCCCTTGGTATTGGTAGATGGTATTCAACGCGATTTTAATTCGCTATCCATTGAAGATATCGAGTCTGTTTCAGTACTTAAAGATGCTTCTGCGGCCATTATCTATGGAAGTAAAGCAGCCAATGGAGTGATTTTTGTAAAAACAAAACGTGGACAGAAAGGGAAAACAACCATTACAGCAAATGTGCTGAGTGGTGTTCAAAACCCTATAGGCTTACCCAAATTTGTAAGCTCTGCCGACTATGCAGGAATGTATAATCAGGCGCTGGCAAATGATGGTAAAGCACCCTTATACACTACCGATCAGATTGATGCATATAGAGCAGGTGATCCTATTTATGCACCTAATACCGATTGGATTGGTGAATTAATCCGAAACAATGCTCCTGCCACACGGGTAAATGTAAATGCGAAAGGAGGTAATGATATCGTCAGGTATTTTGCTTCGGTAGGCTTTTTAAACCAGCAGGGTATTTACAATAAAACGGATTTACACAAAGGCTACAACACGAATATCGATTATAGCAGTATCAATATGCGTTCTAATCTGGATATTAATATCACCAAGGACTGGACTGTGAAATTTGATATTTTTGCTCAAATTAATGATAAGAATTCTCCAAATAGGTCAACGACGGATATATGGAATTCGCTGTATCGTTACAGCAGTATGGTTCCTATGTATGTAGGACCAAGCATGTTGGGTGGAACGTCAGCCTATCCAAATAACCCCATGTCAAACTTAAACGAGCAAGGATATAAAAATACGCACGAAAGAACACTGATTTCGAGCTTGTCAACCCAATACGATTTAAGTAAATATATCAAAGGCCTGGTAGTTGGAGCACGCTATGCTTACGATAATTATTATACAGTTGGTGATGGAATGAGTAAATCGAACTTGTCTTATGCCATACCTACTAAAGACCCGGTAACAGGAAATCCGGTTTATGCGCTACCATTTGGTTCAAATACAAACTTAGTTTATACAGGCATATCAGGCGATACTCAATCGCTTCGAATGAGCCTCGAAGGATTTCTGAATTACGATCTTATAGTAAATAAGAATAACAAGTTATCAGTTTCGGCATTGTACCATCAGGATAAACTGACACTGGGTTCGGAGAGTCCGTATTTTAATCAATCAATAGGCGGAAATATCGGATATGCACTTTTGGACAGGTATTTGTTGAATGTTGGCGTGTCGTATGGTGGTGTGGAAGCGTTTGAAAATGAACAACGTTTTGATCTTTTTCCGGCAGTATCTGCAGCATGGGTAGTGTCCAACGAAACGTTTCTGAAAGATAATCCTGTAATTAGCTATTTGAAATTACGTGGCTCTTATGGTGTAAATGGAAGAAGCGATTTAGGACTTCGTTTTGCTTATCGAAATTTCTATGCTTACAACAGCAGTTATTTTATTGGTACCGCAACTTCGGCAACTGGTGGGGTTGCTGAAAATGCATTGGGAAATCCGGATGTAACCTACGAAAAATCAGCAAAGACGGAAGTTGGAGTGGATTTAACTTTGCTGAAGGTTATCAATTTGAGTGGTTCATTTTACCAAAACAAACGTACAGGTATAATTATTGACAATGGTAACAATGTACCAACTATACTAGGTGTTGAAATACAGGATTATAATGGAGGTAGTGCCGAAAATAGTGGCGTTGATTTGTCGCTTAATGTAAATAAATCGTATAAAGATTGGGGCTTTACCGTAGGTTTGAATTATTCGTGGATGAAAAGCAATATTAGCTACAACGGTGCATTGCCTGTGCCTGTTGGTAGTGAATATAATTATACCGCGGGTCACCCAATTTCACAACCTTATGGATATGAATTTGACAGGTTCTTTACAAGCGATGCTGACATTGCTTCAAGTCCTAAACAATTATTTGGTACGGTTAAAGCGGGCGATATGAAATACAAAGACCTGAATAATGATGGCATTATTAATCAATACGACAGAACTGCCATTGCCAGTTCAACGCTACCTGTTTCGGAACTTGGATTTATGTTTGGTTTCAACTTCAAAGGTTTTGATATTCAAGGAGTTTTGCAGTCGCAACTAGGACGAAGTATTTACTTGGGTAGCAATTCGCTGGTTTACTGGCCTTTGCAGGGCGATGGTAAAATATCGACTTATGTGGCTGAACAAACACCCTGGACAGTGGATAATCAAGCAACTGCCAACTTTCCACGTTTGACTACTCAAACCAATCCAAATAACTATCAGGCTTCGGATTTTTGGTATAAAAAAGCTGATTTCGTAAAGTTACGCTCGTTGGAAATTGGATATAATTTCTCTTCGAAACTTATTGAAAACGCCAAAATGAAATCGGCTCGCTTGTTTTTAAGGGGTACTAACCTGCTTACACTTTCTGATTTCTCCTACGGTGACCCGGAAACCATGTCAGGTTACCCTGCGATGAAAACATACAATATTGGCCTTAAAGTTCAATTCTAAAAAATACTATAAAATGAAATATTTAAAGAAAATAGGGGTATTCTTTATTGTTGGAATACTTTTCACAGCGTGCGATTTTATTGCACCCGAAGAATTTACACTGCGTACAGCAGATCAGATTAATGATAACTGGACTTATGTGCCGAGTTTGCGATTAGCTCCTTATGCTCAATTGCCTAATGGGTACAATAATATCGGTGATGGATGGTTGTCGAATGCAACCGATGAATCGGAACATGCCTGGGATAATGAGAGTATCCAGAATTTTAATTTTGGAAACTGGAGTCAGTATTCCAATCCGGATGATGTATGGGCAAGGAACTTCAAAGGAATCAGGCAAGCAAATGATTTTTTGCTATTGACCGATACAGTTACCTGGATTGATTACAAGTTGTCGAATCCTACTGAATATGCAAAGCGTGTTTTGCTTACAAATCAGTATCGTTATGAAATGAGTTTCCTAAAGGCATTCTTTTATTTTGAACTCATTAAACGATATGGTGGTGTGCCTTTAGTAACCAATAAATTGGAATATAATGGAAATGCTGATGATTTAAAATCAATTAAAAGAGCAAGCTTCGAATCATGTGTAAACTACATTACTGCGCAATGCGATACGGCTGCTAAATACCTGCCAATTGCAATTGTAGCTGCTGATAATGGTTCGGCATCAAAGGGTGCAGCACTCGCATTAAAAGCTCGTACTTTACTGTATGCAGCAAGCGATTTGTTTAACAAAGCCGGAAATTCCGACACACTTACCGGATACGTAGGCGGTAATCGCCAACAGCGTTGGATAAATGCGGCCACTGCCTGTAAAGCAGTATTGGATATGTCAACTACAGGTACAGTTTCGGCTACACAACCTTATAAATTGCATAGTGATTACAGGGCATTATTTACCTTGGCTGCTGTTGTTAACTCCGAAGTGATTTTTCAACGTTTAATGGGTAATTCCAATACATTCGAAACGAATAATTACTCTGTAGGATTTAATAAAGGTCAAACAGGAACCTGTCCATCACAGAATTTAGTAGATGCCTATGAAATGTCAACCGGAATTCCATTTGATTGGAGCAACCCGGTGCATGCGGCCAATCCGTATGCCAACAGGGATCCCCGTTTGGGTTTAACTGTTGTTCTTAACAACACAAAATACAACGGCGATACAGCAAGAATCTGGCAAGGCGGTAACCATGGGCTACCATTGGAACATGCAACAAAAACAGGGTATTATCTAAAAAAATACCTGACAGAAAATTTGGACATAAGTACCAACAAACTGGCATATAAGCAATGGATTTATTTCCGCTTGGCCGAAGTGTACCTGAATTATGCCGAAGCTATGAACGAAGCTAATGGTCCCGATTATGTTGATGCTACTTTCCCTATGTCGGCTCGTGTTGCTATTAATACAGTACGTGGACGAACAGGTGTTGCTATGCCGGCAATTCCGCTTGGATTAACGCCTGATGCATTCAGGTTGAGAGTACGTAACGAACGCAGGGTTGAATTAGCTTTTGAAGAACACCGCTATTGGGATGCTCGTCGTTGGTTATTGGGTGCTACAGTTTTGGGTGGAAATTTAAAAGGGGTCACAATTATTAAAACAGCTCCAAATACATTTACATATACTCCAAAAACAGTTGAGACACGTATTTACGATGCCAAAATGGAACTTTACCCAATTCCAAATGCTGAGGTGGTAAAATCAGGTGGTAATATTGTACAAAATCCGGGTTGGTAATTTGTTGTTAAATATAAAAATGACCGGTAATTAATATTATTGGTCATTTTTTTTCTAATCGATGTACTTTTGTAAAATATACTTTATTCAATGAAACGTCCATGTTGAAAATATATAAACAGATGAAGCAAACTTATTTTTCAATATTTCTGTTTTTTGCCTTCGTAGGTACTATTTGTGCCCAACAAACCAATTTGGTAAGCCAAAACAGAGATGTTGATTCGAAAAATAAATATACCAATCCCATTGCGCCGGGTTCCTTTTGCGACCCATCAGCAGTGCGTGTCGGGAAAAAGTTTTACATGGTGAACACTACTTTTCAGTTTTTTCCGGGTATATCTATTAGCGAGTCCGAAGATTTGGTACATTGGAAACATATCGGAAATGTATTAACTCGCCAGTCCGATGTAAATCTGAATAAATACCCTGATAATCTTGGTGTTTGGGCACCGGATATTTCGTACCACGATGGTGAGTTTTATGTTTTTTATTGCGAAGTATTAGTAACAGCTGATAGAAAAACGAATATTAGGGGGAATTATATGGTCAAATCAAAAAATATATTGGGACCATGGAGTACACCGGTACAACTTACTACCGAAGGGAATGACCCTTCCCATTTTATTGATGAAGATGGCTCGCACTATATGCTTTATGCTGCTGGGTTACCTCGTGGTAATAAAACGAAAATTGTAAAGCTTAATAACGAATGTACAAAAGTAGTTGAAGGTCCGTTTTGGATTGAATGGGGGGAAGAAATGGCACACCCCGAAGGCCCTCACATGTATAAATTGAATGGATATTATTATCATACAATATGTGGCGGTGATATAGAAACCAAGAAGAATAAGCAGATTATTGCTCGTTCGAAAAATATTTACGGGCCCTACGAAGAAAGTCCTCTTAATCCTTTAATTACAGAGTCGAATTTGCCAGGACGCTTAGTAAATACCGAGCATGCCAAATTTTTAAAACTAGAGAATGGCGATTGGTGGGCGTTGTTTCATTCGCAGCGCATGATAGGTGGTGCTCATATCTTAGGGCGTGAAACCAGTTTAGGGAAGTTGACATGGAATGCAAAAGGATGGCCGATACTCAATGATGGTGCTGGGGTACTAGAGCAAGGAATTGGACCTGATTTGCCGTTGAAGAAGTATAAAGTGAATACCTGCGATGCCTTTTCAAAAAAGAAACTTGACCATGCGTGGCTGTTTGTGCGTAATCCGGATGATAATAAGTACTCTTTAACGGAGCGTAAAGGGTATTTGCGAATTTATCCTACCATCTATCCATTGGACTCCATGAAAGCCAAAAATATTATCGTTCGACGTCAGGTTGATTTTAAATTCGATGCCATTACTGCATTGGAATTTAATTCAAATTCAGGTGAAGCCGGTATTGTGTCTTATTATCATACCAATAGCTATATTTCTTTTGGATTGTCAAATGAAAATGGATCTTTGTTACGTATTACTACCAAAAACAAATCAAACAAATCAATCTTAGTGGAACATAAACTCTCGAAAATACCTCAAAAAATATTTTTGAAAGTGGCAACGGAT
>CAIWIS010000191.1 GCA_903912795.1 uncultured Bacteroidales bacterium | reverse complement strand
GTAGTGTATTACGTCCCTTCATTCTTATTCTATTCTAATTTATTAGCATACGTCATGCTGTAATTTGGTAAAATACTTGGATGCAAAATAGCAATTACATCGCACAACAATAAGTCAGGACGAGCTACTGCACTTTCCCAAAAATCGTTGGCTGTGCTCGGCAACAAACGCTTATTGAAATTGTAAACCTGTTTATTTGTATACGGCTTAAATAGTGTATGTTTTTGATCAACATTTTGTAATTCGCTCAATGAATTGAAGTTGCAATTAACCCACACATCACAAGTCGAAAAATCACGTAGAACAGTTTCGATATTCAAAGGTAAACTTCCAGCACTTGTATCATTTCTATAAAAATAATCGCCTCCAGCATCAGTAAACAATTTAGCCATGTAATTACGCCCCGAAGGCATATACCAAGTACCTCTAAAACTATTACCTGCCATTACGCGAGGTTTCGTTTTCAGTTGGGCAACTTTGGCTTTCACATGGTTATAATCCGTACTTATCTTTGTAAAAATACTATCAGCCAATTGCTCCTTGTTGTAAAACGCTGCCACAAACTTAATCCACTCAGCACGTGCAAGCAGTGATGTTTCCATCCACTCCACATTGAGAATTACGGGGATACCTCCTTGCAAGACTCGTTGCGAATAAGGGTCGCTTTGATTATAACCACTCATCATTACAGCGTCGGGTTTCAATTGCATGGTTTTTTCAACATTTACATTAAAAGCATCACCAAGGTCAATTATTTTTGATTCTTTAAATTTCTGTTGAATCACAGCATTGTAAATTAAATGGGGTGAACAAACACCTGATAATGAATTTAATTCGCCTATCAAACTCAGAAATTCGAAATGAGTAACCGATGTGGCAGCTAACGAATGTAGCGGAACAAGCACTTTCGAACCATTTTCTGGTGTAGGGATATTCTTATCATGTACCAAATAATATCGGCCATAAACATCCCCTTTTTTCCATGGACTGTAAACTACAACTTCTTTATAATTAGTATGATAAAAAATATCAAATCCTTCGGCATAATGCATTTGAATTGAATCAGTTGGAGCATTGGATGATTTATCGGCTGCCTTAGGTGAACAAGAAAAAAACAGGAAGAGTATGAAAATACTGCCCCAAGCCCCTAAAAGAGTTGTGGAATTGACTTGATTAATTTTTGGAATTACTGCAACATTCATTTTTTTGTAGGATTGGAGCACAAAGATAGTTTAAAATGCAAAAAGAGAAAACTGCATTTGCAATTTTCTCTTTTTTAATTTTTTTGTTCTTAAAAAAAGCTTACACGCGTCTTTCTTTGATACGAGCTTTTTTACCTGTAAGTGCACGTAAGTAGTACAATTTAGCGCGACGAACTTTACCACGTTTGTTTACAGTAATACTTTCGATAAATGGAGAATCAAGCGGAAAAATACGCTCAACACCAACATTACCTGACATTTTGCGAACTGTGAAACGTTTTTTGTTTTCGTGTCCTACAATCTTAATAACGTCGCCACGATATTCCTGAATACGTTCTTTGCTACCTTCAATAATACGATAAGCAACTGTTACTGTATCACCAGCTTTGAAAGCGGGATGCGATTTTTCAACAAGAAACGCTTGCTCTGCAATTTTAATTAAATCCATTTTGTTCTTTTTTTTAGTAATTAATGCGCAATATTCACAGACTTCTCGTTATTCTGCCAGAGATTACGCTAAAATTGGACTGCAAAAGTACTATATTTATCTGAATTAACCAAGAAATTTGGCTGATTTATTTTATAATTCTGCAAAAATCTAAAAATGCAATTTTACAGCTGCTAAAAGCGTTAACACCTGAAAGCGTTCACCCCAGTTTCCTTTATCGAACAACCATTTACAATCGGCTCGAAGCTCATCATCAACAATTAAATCAATATTATGCTGAAAATAATTGCTAAAATAGGTGGATAATTGTTCGTTTTGGGCTAACCAATAATCAAAAGGATTCATCCCCGACTTCATTTTGCCACTCAGCTTATCAAAAAATTTGAGACTCATACGCTTATAGTACGCAGGCACTAAATATTTTTGGTTATTTAATGATTTCAAAGGCGACACACCTGTTTTTTCCCATGGATATGCGGCAAACTCTTTGTTTTTCAATGCTATCCAATCGATATAAATTTTTTGTTTGAATTTGGCAGCATCCGGAATCGAATAACAATAACTCAAAAAATCAACATCCAAAAATGGAGAAACACTCTGTGAGAAAACATCGAAATAA
The DNA here is from genome assembly GCA_903912795.1 of uncultured Bacteroidales bacterium. Taxonomy (GTDB): domain Bacteria; phylum Bacteroidota; class Bacteroidia; order Bacteroidales; family Paludibacteraceae; genus Paludibacter. Next base: position 414 of record CAIWIS010000191.1, on the reverse strand, counting down.
TAATTTCCATTCATGGCTCCCATAAAACCTCGCCCGTAAAACTTGTACAATTCTTCGGACTCAAAGCCTTGTTGAACTTCGGCTATATAGTTTTGCGATTTGTGAAGTAGTTTGGACGAATAAACGCTGGCCGATATGGCTGGTTTAACTACATAAGGCTGTGTTAAAAATGAACCAAGTACAGCATCGCCAATTAAACCTGTGTGTATTAAGCCATAATCGTCGAAATTCATGTTCTTGCATGACTTTAGCACATGTGCTGCACCCGAGAAAAGCACCATACCGTCGTTATAAGCCACTACCTCGTCGATATTTCGTAAATAATTTCCATGGTCGAGCGACTGAAACAAAAACTCATGCTGATGGTCAATGGCAATTTGCTTGGCAATTTGCTCATCCAGATAATTGGCTTGC
>CAIWIS010000190.1 GCA_903912795.1 uncultured Bacteroidales bacterium | reverse complement strand
GTGGAAAAACTCCCGAAGTTGCAGCCCTACAAGATTTACTTGTTTATCAGGTAAAAGGATTATCACAGTTTACCACCGCTTTACGCTTAGTTGAAATCGAAAACGATGCAGCTAACACATTTATCACCGATAGTTTATTTATGACTATCACCAATGCAAACTTCGATCACGAACGTTTTGTAACCCGCATTCGCGAAGGTTTTAAACTTCGCTCCGAATTAAAAGCCGCACTGGCTGAAAATAAAATTGAAATTCAACATTCCGATTTAACCACTTGGACAGCATTAACGGCTGCCGAAATGGAACAAAAAGCACTTTCGGTTGGTGTATTGACCACTGAAAACGAGGATGTTCGCTCGCTCCGCGAATTAATTATTTATGGATTAAAAGGTATGGCAGCTTACTTAGAGCATGCACAAAACCTGGGTTATAACGATACTACAGTTCACGCCTTTATCCAAAAAGCACTGGTAGCTACTACCAACGACTCGCTTACAGCCGATGAACTTACAGCATTAACGCTTGAAACAGGTAAATATGGTGTGTCGGTAATGGCATTGCTCGACAATGCTAATACTACAACATTTGGAAATCCTGAAATTACTACAGTAAATCTTGGAGTTCGTTCTAACCCAGGTATTTTGATTAGTGGTCACGACCTCAAAGACATGGAAGAATTGCTCAAACAAACCGAAAACACAGGCGTTGATGTGTATACACATAGCGAAATGCTTCCGGCCAATTATTATCCGGCATTCAAAAAATACAAACATTTTGTAGGTAACTATGGTGGTGCTTGGTGGAGTCAGATTGCTGATTTCGAAACATTTAATGGTGTTGTGTTGTTTACAACCAACTGTATTGTTCCACCCAAAAGTTCATCAACATATACCGATAGAGTGTATACAACAGGTTCGTCAGGTTTCCCAGGCTTCAAACATATCGAAGAAGGAGTGAACGGACAACCTAAAGATTTTTCATCACTTATTGCACACGCAAAACAATGTGCTGCACCAACCGAAATTGAGACAGGAGAAATTGTAGGAGGATTTGCTCATAATCAGGTTCTTGCTTTGGCCGATAAGGTTGTTGCTGCTGTGAAATCGGGTGCAATTCGTAAATTCTTTGTTATGGCGGGCTGCGATGGTCGCATGAAAGGACGTAATTATTATACTGAATTTGCTGAAAATTTACCTAAAGATACCGTAATCCTTACTGCCGGATGTGCCAAATACCGTTATAATAAATTGGAATTGGGCGATATAGGTGGTATTCCACGCGTACTTGATGCAGGTCAATGTAACGACAGTTATTCGTTGGCAGTAATTGCGCTGAAACTGAAAGAAGTTTTCGAATTAAACGACATAAACGATTTGCCAATTGCTTATAATATAGCATGGTACGAGCAAAAAGCAGTAATCGTATTGTTGGCACTTTTATTTCTTGGTGTAAAAAACATACATTTAGGACCAACTTTGCCAGCGTTTCTTTCGCCTAATGTAGCCAATGTGTTAGTTCAGAATTTTGGAATTGCACCTATCGGAAGCGTCGACGAAGATATGAAATTGTTTTTGCCCGAAATGGTTAAAGCTTAATTGTTAAAAAAGTATGTTCTAGATTATAAAAAAGACCGAAGTTAAATTGCTTCGGTCTTTTTTTGTATTATACAGTTTTTTATTCCATTTCGATAACCGTAATTCCAGCGCCTCCAAACTGTACATGTTCGTCGCGGTAGTTGGCTACTCCATGGATAGTAGCTAAATACTGGCGAATCATTTGGCGCAGTGCGCCTGTTCCAGTGCCGTGAAGGATACGAACAGAAGGCATGCCAACCATTATTGCATCGTCGATAAAATACGTTACAGCCTGCAGCGCCTCATCAACTCGCATTCCACGCACATCAATTTCCGATTTAAAGGTGAGTTTGCGCTGGCGAACCTCATCGTTGGTGTTTTGTGCAATCGATTCGTATTTGTGCTTTTCTTTTTTAAGTTGCGTGTTGCTAACAGCTTCCAACTTCGAAAGTTTTACAGTCGATTTCATTTGTCCGAAAGCTACAATGGCATTTTTATCTTGTATTTCGATAATAGTTCCGGTGGCAGTTTGACCTTTTAGGCGGACGTGAGAACCCACAGAAAACCTCTCCCCAGCCCTCTCCTGAGGAGAGGGAGAATGCGATTTTTCAGAAGTTTTGCTCTTTAAAATTGGATAATTCAAACTTTGGATTGGCTTCTGTGAAAAGCTTTTTCCCTCTCCTTTGGAGAGGGTTAGGGAGAGGCCGAATTCTTTTAACTCCTTCCGCACTTCCTTAGTCTTTTCTTTTTCGGCCTGTGCCTCTTTTATTGCCCGAATGGTGTTTTCAATTTTTGCATTTGTATTGCTCAGTAATTCTTGCGCTTCGGTTTTTGCTTTTTGTGTAATTTCTTTGCGTAGCTTGTCTATCGAAGCCATTTCGGTTTCGTATTTTGCCAATGTTTCTTCTAATTTCTTTTCTTTTAGGCGAATATCGCGACGTTTATTTTCCCAGTAACGTTTATCGCGTACAATGTCTTGTAAATGCTTATCGTAGTCCATGCGGTCAGAACCCACTTTTTCGGCAGCATCGGCTATTAAATCCTCTGGTAAGCCAATTTTACGGGCAATTTCTACTGCAAATGAACTTCCGGGATTGCCTATGCTCAATTGAAAAAGCGGTTGTAAGTGCTGACGGTCGTACAGCATGGCACCATTTACAATGCCTTCGGTGGCATCGGCATAGAGTTTTAAGTTGGTATAGTGCGTGGTAATCACTCCAAAAGCACTGTTTCTGTTAAAACGCTCGAGCGTAGCTTCGGCAATCGCACCACCAATCATTGGTTCGGTTCCTGTTCCGAATTCATCTATCAACAACAAGGTTTTCGAATTACTGTTTTTGATAAAAAACTTCATATTCAGCAAGTGCGAGCTGTATGTAGAAAGATCGTTTTCGATGGATTGCTCATCACCTATATCGATAAAAAGTCGTTCGAAAATCCCTGCGCGACTATTACTATGAATCGGTATAAGCAGTCCGCACTGAAGCATATATTGCAATAAAACAACCGTTTTCAGACAAACCGATTTTCCTCCGGCATTTGGCCCGGAAATAAGCAAAATGCGTTGTTTATCATTCAGTACAATATCTAGCGGTACGATTTCTTTTTTTTGCTTACGCAATGATAAAAACAAAAGTGGATGAATGGCTTTTGCCCATTCCAACTGACAGACATTATCAATTCGAGGTTTTATCGCATTAATTTCGACTGC
>CAIWIS010000189.1 GCA_903912795.1 uncultured Bacteroidales bacterium | reverse complement strand
GTTGTCCAAAGTGCAGTAATCCCTAAATCAGCCATATAGGGAACTTTTGATATAATGCCTTCAAAATCACCACCATGACGTGCACCCGGAATGGAACGATTTACGCCCTGCAAATAGCCTTTAATTGAATCATTAGCCGTATTTCCATTAGCAAAGCGGTCAGGCATAAGCAAATATACAGCATCGGCTTCGGTAAAACTGGTTCGCTGAGCTGAACCATTTCGGCGAGTTTTCAGTTCATAAGTCAGGCTTTGACTTTGTTTTCCATTTTGAACCTGAATTAAGAATTTTCCTGGCTTTGTATTTTTAGCAATATTGAGGTACAAAAACACATAATTTGGATTATCAGTCAGCTCCTTACGTAAAACAGAAACACCAAAATAATTTACTTTAAAGTCAGCGGCACTCAATCCTTGCCCGTAAATCATCAATTGTAACTCGGAGTTTTTCATATCAGTCCACCAAAATGTTGGCTCAAGGCGCTGAACTAATATTTGTTGTTTTTTGGCTGAAACTTGCAAAATACACGCAAGTAAAACTATAAAAATTACAGATTTTTTCATGAACGAAAAATTAGAAACTGAAAATTATGAAAATTTGCTTTATATGCGTTCTAAAATTCTATTATTATCAACATGTGGGGGCAATCTAAATCTTCACCTCCCGTTGACTATTTGCTAAAACTTCAATAAGCTTACCATCAATATATAATTCAATATTATCGCCTTTTAAATTATGAATGATAGTGCTATTTTTTTCGACACGTATATTCAATTGATTTTCGCGAAAACGAATATTGAACGCAAACGAAACCCATTTATCAGGTATATGTGGACTGAAATGCAATTTATTATCTTTTACGCGCATACCACCAAAACCCTGAACAATAGCTAACCAAGTGCCAGCCATACTTGTAATGTGCAATCCTTCGGACACTTCGTTATTGTAATCGTCCAAATCAAGTCGAGCAGTTTGAAGATACAAATCATACGCTTTTTGTTTATCGCCAATGGCACTTGCCACTATTGAATGTGTTGAAGCCGACACCGACGACTCATGTACCGTGAGTGGTTCGTAAAAATTAAAATTTGCAGTGAGGGTTTTCAAATCAAAAAACTCTTCGAAAAGATACAAGCCCTGCACCACATCGGCTTGCTTAATTACTGACGAACGCAAAATCCTATCCCAAGTCCAATGCTGATTTACAGGACGTTGATCTTCGGGAATATCAATTACCTTAATTAGCGTTTTATCTAAAAAACCACCTTGCTGAACAAATATTCCCAACTCTTTGTCTGTTGGATAATACATATTTTTGATAATATCTTTCCAACGAAAAGTTTCGTCATTCAAAAAACCTATTTCATGAATTAAATCTTCGAATTTTACAAAATCGTTCTTTTTTACTTTATCAATACATTCCAACGTATACTTCAATGTCCAAACAGCAATATAATTTGTAAACCAATTATTATTTACATTATTTTCGTACATATTTGGTCCGGTAACACCTAAAATTACAAATTTCTTTTTTTCCTCCGAAACACTAACACGCTGCGACCAAAAGCGCGACAAGGCAATAAGCACTCGTAATCCATAATCAGTTAAGTAACTTTCGTCGCCGGTATATTTCACATAATTATATATAGCATAAGCAATTAAGCCATTACGGTGAATTTCCTCGAACGACAATTCCCACTCGTTATGACTCTCGCTACCATTAAAAGTAGCCAACGGAAAGAGCGCTGCCCCATTTTCGAAACCTAGTTTTTTGGCATTAATAATTGCTTTCTGCAAATGACGATATCGATAAAGCAGCAGATTTTTGGATACATGCTGCGGAGCAGTACACAAATAAAAAGGAACGCAAACAGCTTCGGTATCCCAACGAGTTGCACCAGCATATTTCTCACCTGTAAACCCTTTTGGACTAATATTTAAACGCGCATCGTTACCGTTATAAGTTTGATTAAGCTGAAAAATACTAAAACGAATGGCTTGTTGTGCTTCGAGGTCGCCGTCAATAATTACGTCCGATTGTTTCCATTTTTCGTCCCAAACGGCAGCATGCTCTGCAAAAAGTTGATTCCAACCTTTATCACGCGACAATTTTACTTTTTCGCGTGCACAAGTAGTTAATTCTTCGCGAGGATGATTTAATGAACTTAAAATGGCAACATACTTGTTCAAACAAACGGTATCACCAGTTCGAACATCAGTTCCAACACTAAAACCTGCCACTTTTTCCTTTTCAATTTTGGTTGGATTTACATTTAAAAGTTCGTTATTTTTATAAAACGAAAAAGTAAGAGCTCCACAAACGTGAAAATCAATTCGTCGGGTTTGCGCCCAAAGGTGGCATACATCTTTTTCGGTTTTAGTTTGAAGCACATTCCAAAAAGGCTCGTCGTAATTTGTAAGTTTATTTCGCACATCGCCGTCGATAAGAGGTAAAAACGAAATATGACCATCGAAATTCAATGATTTAACTGTATAGCTTATTGCTGCCGATTCGGTATCGGCCATACTCAAAAAGCGCTTAACCGTAACTTGTATACGATGACCTTTAAAGTTGGTGGCTTCAAAACTTCGTTCCAAAAAACCTTCGCGCATATTCAATGTACGTTTAAAGTTTTTCACATCCCAGCTTGCCAAATCTAAACGTTCGTCGTTTAAGCGCACCGAAATAATATTCCAATTAGGGGCATTCACAATTTTATCATTGGTGTCGGCATATCCATTTTTCCAAATACCATGCTCCGCAGGTTCTGGATAATATATTCCTCCAATGTAAGAGCCTATCATTTTTTCACCCGAATAATATTCTTCAAAGTTTCCACGTTGACCAATATATCCATTGCCCAAACTGAAAATACTTTCAGATTCTAATTGTTTACTTTCGTGAAAACCGTCTTCGATAATACACCAAGGGTCGTGTTGTAGGTATTTGTTCATAATATTATTTGTTATTTGCTTTGCTGTTATTTGTTGTTATTAAGCTTCACCGTTATTTATTGTTATTCGCTTTGCTGTTGACGGTCGTCAGTTGTCTGTCGTCCTTTATCAATAGAGCTAATCCGCTCGCAATAAGAAACGACACACCAGCCATAACTATACACAAAACTGGGTTATCGTTGAACCAATATTTTAAAATTATGCCTGTAGTTATACCACTTATGATTTGTGGAATGGTAATAGACATATTAAAAAGTCCCATATACATACCCATTTTATTGGCTGGTATTGAGTTGGCTAACATGGCATAAGGCATTGCTAATATACTTGCCCACGCTATGCCAATTCCAATCATGGGTATAATTAAATAATCCGAATCTTTGAAAATTAAAAACGACAATAATGATAAAGCACCAATAAAAAGTGCTATCGAATGTGTTTGTTTTTTTCCAAAACGTTTTGCCATAACGGGCAACGACATGGCCAATAAAGCAGAAACTGCATTATACACACCAAACAAGATTCCAACCCAGTTGCCAGCTTCTTGAAATGCTTCTGAACTCGGATCTGTTGTTCCAAAAAACTTAAGTGCCACTGCTGGAGTAGTATACACCCACATTGAAAACAAAGCAAACCACGAAAAAAATTGAACAAGCAATAATTGCATCATTATGGGCGGTATAAAAAACCTTTGCTTCGTTTCAGGTTGATTTTCCATTTCGAGTTCCTCGGATGGATATTCCGTAGTAGTGAAAACTGTCCATAAAACACTTGATATCAATACAAAAGCGCCAAAATAAAAGGAATAAGTTACATTGTCGGGCACCAATCCACTTTCGCCCGCTTCTTTTGATACGCCAAACCAATTGCCAAGCATATATGGTAACCACGAGCCCAAAACAGCGCCAATTCCAATTAAAAGGGTTTGAATTGAAAAGCCTAATGTGTGCTGTTTTTCGGGTAATTTATCGGCTACTAATGCTCTGAAAGGCTCCATTGATATATTTATAGATGCATCCATAATCATAAGTAAACCACCTCCTACAAACATGGGGGCAATAATATTTGATAAATGGGGTGCATTTGGCATTAAAATCAAGGCAATACTTGTGAGTATGGCACCAACCAAAAAATAAGGACGACGGCGACCAATTTTTGTCCACGTACGATCGCTCATATATCCTACTATTGGCTGTATAAGCATACCGGTTATTGGAGCTACCAACCAAAACCAACTTAAGTGATGTACATCTGCACCAAAAGTCATAAGTATGCGTGATGCATTTCCATTCTGCAACGCAAAACCAAATTGAATTCCGAGAAATCCAAAACTCATATTCCAAATTTGACCGAAACTTAACTTTTCTTTCATTTTCAGCATTTTTTAGCGAGTTGTGCCGCGAATAATCAGATTCGTTTTCACAATTTTATTTTTATACTGGCCACGAGTCACTCCATTAATTTTATCAATTAATAGTTTCGCGGCATGGCGTCCCATTTCGTAACCATGCTGTTCCACAGTACTAAGCATTGGGTCGCAGGCTTTAGCAAGTTCACCATCCGAGAATCCCATAATGGCAACATCGTCGGGCACTCGGAGTTTAGCTAGTTTACATGCATACAGAATTCCAGCTGCACAGTGGTCGTTGGTGGAGAAAAAACCATCCGGACGATCAGGCCTATCGAGTATTTCCGGAGTTATAATAATAGCCTCTTCGCGCGTATCACACACTTTAATAAGCGAATCATCAAAAGAAATATTATATTTTCGCAAAGCATCCAAATATCCATTTTTGCGATTTTTTGAAATCTCGAGGTGTAAGGGCGAAGTATAAAAAGCTATACGTTTACAACCCGTTTGAATCAGATATTCAACGGCAGCAAAAGCACCCGCATAATCATCCACAACTACACGGTCGGTATTTAAATCGATACAAATACGGTCGAAAAAAACCAATGGTATATCACTCTCCATTATCTCTCGGTAATGCGTATAATCGGTAGTGGTTTTTGCCAACGACGCAAGCACACCCGATACACGTGTAGCAACTAAAGCTTTGGTATTACTAATTTCTTTCTCGTATTTTTCGTCGGACTGACAAAGAATTACATTAAAACCCTCATCGTTAGCTACTTGCTCAATACCCGACAGAATGGAAGAGAAAAAATAATGAATAATTTCGGGTACGATAACACCAATGGTATTGTTTTTACT
>CAIWIS010000188.1 GCA_903912795.1 uncultured Bacteroidales bacterium | reverse complement strand
TGATTTAAAAACTTACTTAATTCATTCCAATTTATTAAGTCATTAGCTCATCGCCACTCTCTAATTGTCATATCCGAAGTAATCTCAGCCCACGGGTCTGCTTCTGGGTCAAGTGGACTGCAAAGTCTGTGTTGTTCCTTGAATATTTCAAGAATTTCTTCTGCCGTGTATTTTTCTGTCGTGTCTGTCATTTTAAAATAGGGCATAGCACTGAAACATGTACTATATTATCCAAATATCCGCATTAGTTAATCATTTTTATTCCGCATATCCGCTATATTTACCAATATGTGCAGCAGTGTGTTTTTCTGCCTCGCAAATATAAACATTATTTTCAGCTCATTAACCAATTAGAGATGAATAACTTCAACAAAAAATAAACTCAAAATAATTTTGTTAATTCCAATTGCAGTCAATTATTCTTTGGTTTTTGGCAATTTGTTTGTGCCTTTTTCAATTTTCTTTTCATCGCCAGATACTCGCCGTTCGATTTTTTTAATATCTTCAGCAGCTGGTAGTTCTTCGGGCTTAATGCCGCGTTTGCCAAGCATATCGCGTACACTTGTATTGTTTTGAATGTGTTCGTGAGTTATGGGATTTTCGCCCTGCAAATCTTTTGTTTCTACATTGTAGTTGGTCATTTCGGTTGCTAAGTTTTTGGCAGCGATGGTTAAAGTGGGTAGAAAATCGGCTAATGGTCGGCTTGATTTTACACCTAGTCGTAGTTTCATATCTTCAGTGGTATGTCCGCCAAACAGTGCTGTATCGCCTTTTGATCGAATTCGTCCAAAACCTTTATCGTCAACTCCTCGTTCAAAAATATTCTGTGATAATTGTTTTTCGGAGGCACGCAGTTTTTCTCTAGTTTCGATGCGCGAATAATGATTTAATCGCTCTTCAATTAGTTCTGCTTTTCGGGTTTGTAATGCAAAATAACTTTGAGCAAAAGCAATTTCTTCTTTTTTAGGGTCGCCATTTTGGGCAATCAAATAACAAGCATATCGCGTAAGCATAAAATCGTTGATTTCACGTTTTGAACCGCTTCCAAGAACGACCATTTTCGTGACCTCACGAAAATGGTCATCTATGTTGATATTCTGTGTTTTACACGAATCGATTGCTCGATTTATAGCTACTATAAAATTCTCCCAACGTGCATATCCAAGCACTTCTTGCAATTCGCGCGCAAACCATATTTCTACTTGTTGGCTATTGTCTTCGTTATTTAGGTTATGTACTATTGTATCAAAAACAGATTTTAATTGCGTAATACGTAGTTTGTCCATATTGTATTGATTTGAAAATTAGTAGATTAAAATGGATATATTTCGCCTCGCTAATTTAAATGCAATGTCTCTTTGAGCGTATGTGCCTGACCAATTTCCGTTTCTGGTTATTATCCCAATTGCACCGGTAAGCTCTACCCAACGCGAAGGACTCATGGTAAAAGCATTATTTCCTGCATCTCTCAAGAGGGGGTCGAAATCGACCCCCTTAAATAATGGGTTGTTTAAACGCTCCCAAAGACCTAAATATTCCAATGTGTTTTTGAGTCGCATCCAGTTTTTAACCACATCTTTGGGCTCAACCGGATTTCTTTGTTTAGCAATATCGGTAATGCTTATATAATCAGCACCATTAATGTTTAATGTCCTAATCGGTATGTCTTTTACCAGTATATTTGTTGTTTTCGCCATGTTGTTTTTAATTTTTCTGCTCCGCAAATATAAACATTATTTTCAGGATTTTAATGAACCGAAAAACTATTTATTGAAAGGGTTTTTGTGTTCTTTTTGGTGGGGTTTAAATACTCCGCTTTCCTTCTTTGGCAGTTATTAGTGAGGGTGTCTTTTGAAAGACACCCTCACTTTTTGAAAACTTACACCGTGGCTACTGCCGGCACTTCGGTACGTGTTCCGATTTTCGAATTTCGGATCGATTTTACAAGCTCGTTGAGTTCGGCATGCAGTTCAGTCCATCCTGTTACCGATTTCATACCTTCTACTATGCTCAGGTAATTGCGCAACGCATCCTCAATATTACGACGAATTGAGCTGGCCGAAAGGGTGAGGCGCAAATTAGAATTGGCTAAAAGCTGTTCGGCATAAATGGTTTTGAAATTGTTCTGAGTTTGCTTCATGGCGTCGAAATAAATGCTTAAGTTCAACGTGGTTAATTTCGACAAGTTTTCGGGCAAGCTCAGGTCGGTAATGAGTTTGTCCATTTCGGTGGTTTGGTCGTTGTAACTGTAGTTGTTTATGTCCAACCCACGGTTTTGAAAAATACGGAACAAATCGACCGCAATTTGCTGGTTAGCAAAAGGAGGCAGTTTAGTCATACCCATCAACATCGTTTTCATTCCGATAAAGGAACTGTCTCGAATGAAATCGGCATTTTCGACACTCGTCCCCATTCCGCTAAAGATTTGCTTGCCAAAAACGGCTTTGAAGTTGCTAAACTGAGCCTCGAGCGTGTTGAGCAACGGGTGATTTTCCACAACTTTGTTAGTTGCTTTTTTTGAAATAGTGATAGTTTGGTCGGCAAGCGAACCCAATACGCTGTTTGACAGCTTTGTCATTGAAATTTGCATAAAAATTGGTTTTTAAAATGTTACTAAAAAAAAATATAAACTCTGAGAAAAATAATTGTTCTTTTTTACCGTAGACCTCCGGAAGGTTCGCTGAACTGCAGGGAAGCTTCCGTACACCTCCGGAAGCTTCGCTGGACTGTGGGGAAACTTCCGTACTCCTCCGGAAGGTTCGCTGGATTGTGGGGAAGGTTCCGTACTCCTCCGGAAGGTTCGCTGGACCATGGGGAAGCATCCGTACACCTCCGAAAGGTTCGCTGGATTGTGGGGAAGCTTCCGTACACCTACGGAAGGTCCGCTGGACCGTGGGGAACTTTCCGTATACCGACCATAAAAATACCCGCTCCCGAAGGTTTGAAACCTCCGAAAACGGGTTAAGTAAGTTAGTGAGGGCGCGACTAAAAGTCGCACGCTCACTTGATATTTTAGTTTTGTGTTGACAAAAGGGCATAAAAAAACGAATAAACGGTTATTTCAATGTGGGAGAGTTTTGCTTGTTGCCGGACTTCTGATCCTCTGTGTAATGCTCCCTTTGGTTAATTGAACCGTTATTCGTGTGTTAGTTGTAAACAAAACATTTCATAATTAACAGTTCGTGCTGCAAATGTAAATATTTAGTTTTGTTTGTGCAATGGTTTAATAAAATATTTTTTTTATTTTTTTACTTGAGCAGTTCAACCCGCTTCGGGGTTGATGAGTGGTGTTGTGTTTTTTTTCCACGGGTTGTAACCCGTGGTTAAGGACATTTAACCACGTTCGTGGTTTATCGTCCTTAGTGGCAAAGCCAAGAAATATTTTAATTGTTAGCCTGTTACAACAAGTTTAATCACTTCACTTTTGTCAGCCGTACTAATCCTACAAAAGTAAATTCCTTGTTTCAATTTCGGAGATTTTTTTTCATTGTGCGTCCAGTAAACTGATTGAATTCCACGGGATTTGTATGCGCTAACCAGTGTCTCAATTTTTCGTCCGCTTATATCCAAAATGCTTACATCAACTTGTGTAGAAGCGGATAAACAGAATTCAATACGTGTTTCCGAAGTCAGTGGATTTGGGTATGCTTTTGCTTTGAATTGATGCAAACCCTGCATTTCTGTAATTCCTGAAATGGGCGTACCATTGATGCGGATATCATCGAACCAGAACTTTTTACCTGTTAAAGCCATGTTTTCAGAAACAATCTGAAATCGATCAACAGCTTTCCAATCGAATAAGTTGCTGGAGTTAAACCAACTTCCATCCCATGAACCTGCATCTTTAAAATTATTTAATGGAATTTTTACCAAATGCCATGCGCCATCGAAAGGTACAACTGTTGTGTTGATGGTAAAATCTCTTCTCCAGGGATGATCATTCGGATCGGAAGTTTTGGTATCCAAAAAACGCAACACTATGTTTGAAGTAGGCGAATCGGCTTTGAACCAGAAATCGACCGTATAATTTGCAGCAACCAATTTCGTTAAGTCTTTATTAATTTTAAAGTCGAAATCGAGGGCATGGTACTGGGCCTGATCGGTCATATAAATACTGTAATTTCCGGCATATTTATCTACCGAATACATATCGGTAGTTCCATTGCCCGGTGCAGTACCGCGGATTCCTTCGCCCACAAAATCGGTGTAAATATCAAACGGAATGGTATCGGCTCGGAATACATATTGCTTATAAGGCGGTGGAGTAAAACCCATTCCTTCGGCTTGTGGACGGTTGATGTCGTATTCAAATACTTCGTTGGAATTTGGATTGAATATACCGAATCCTCCCTGATAATCCCACATGGTCCAAGGTATTGATTTTAAGGTTAAATAGCTAGCTACTTCTTTATACCAATTCACTCTATCGGCATTTAAACTTTTCAGTTTATAAACGCCAAATTCTCCACAAAAAATTTTCACTCCATTAGTAGTTCCAAACGCAACGGCTGCATCGATGGCACTTTTCAATTTAGCTACGGTTCCATCAGTTTTATAATCGGTTTTCAAGCTATTTTCGACCCAACTACCTATTAATGACGGCGGACAGGCAGGAATTCGCGCAGCGTCGTATGGAAATGGAACACCACCCAAATCGATCAACGATGGACTTGCCCAACTGGCTCCCTGATGTGTAAACAGAAAAGGATCGTAAAAGTGAAACGAATAAATCAAATTTGTATCAGCCAGCTTATTAAGTTTGGTCATGCCGTAAATTCCACCCCAGTCGGCACCTGTAACTATGATGGTATGTTTTTTATCATACACCCGAATTGAATCAACCACTTTGGCTTGAATAATAGCCCAATCTGTAGCCAGCAATGCATTTGGCTCATTCAGTATCTCATAAAACAGCGATGTTGTACGGTCTTTGTAACGGCGCGCTAGTTGAGGCCATATTTTAACCAACGGAGTTTCTACAGTCTTTGCTTTGGCATCTTCCAGCGTGTGATTGTCAATTATCAGATTCAGTTTCAACTCTTCAGTCCAGTCGATAACCTGATCGAGGTAATTGTAAAAAACAGGATCGACGGTATAATTTGGAGCACCATTAGTCATGTGGTGCAATTCAATAGGTAATCTAATTACATCGCATCCAAGGCTTTTAATGTTCTGCAAATCTTTTTTGGAGTAGTTGGAAAATGGTATCGACTTTGCATTAGCGGCACCAAACCAACCAGTTAGATTTACTCCTTTGTTAAATGGGTTTTGAGCCGAAACAACCGAAAAAAAGAGGAGAAAAAACAGGAATATAGTTGATTTAATAATTTTATTCATCTGTTTATAATTAGCCCCCTAACCCCCGAAGGGGGAAAAGAGAGAGGTTTGAAAAATTTATAATCATACCCTTGCGTGTCCAAAGTTATTGTTTTTGATATGGGTGTTTTATGTGTTTATAATTGATTTTTTAGTTGTCACATGGAACTTACCATGTTAAAATAATCATTGCCTTATGTGTTAATAATTATTTTAACATGGACGTTTCATCTGTTTTAAAAAATATTACAAGCTGGAACGAAACAAATATAGGGTAAAAGCTGTAAAGTACAAAATACAGGCTATTTCACAGTTATTTCACACCCCGACTCACTGTAGCATGTAACCTTGCAACGGACACTAATCGTGTCTTTACTCTTGCAATTGGCAGAGCCAACTCCCAGCCCAACG
>CAIWIS010000187.1 GCA_903912795.1 uncultured Bacteroidales bacterium | reverse complement strand
TGCAAATACAAGAATTCCATTACTTAAAGAGTCGCTACGAACTAAAACTTCCCACCAATAGGCAGGCGAAAGCACCAATAGTAAAATGGACATAAAAACATATTTGTACGAATTAAAAACCATTTTAATTGCATATAAATACAAAAATAAAAAAAAGATTAAACCATAACCCATATCACCCAACAAATAAAATGGCAAATTTATGACATACCAAATAGGAAATGGCGAAGGGAAATTAGTTGTACTTACATGTGTGTGTGCTGCGTATGGGTATTTTGATTGAAATAAGGCATCGAGAAAATAACTAACTGCCGACCATCTGTCAACCCTAACTGATAAAGGATCAATTTTGTAAATTAAAAATCCAATACAAGCAATGACCAAAGTTAATGCAAACCAAGTCAAGCGTTTATAGGTAATTTCACTTAAAAAACTACTGAATTTTTTAAATAAATATATACTTGTAATAATTACGAATAAATATACAACAATAATAGCTATGGGTGAAAACGGAGTTCGAAGTCCGTATTTATATATAAAAAGTGAATTTATGGCAATATAAATCAGAATGATAAATACTTGCTTTTTTGAAATGGATGAATTAATCATTGAATTTGATTTTTTGTGATTCGGTATAATTCACTGCTTTTGTTATTTCAGGTTTTGTGCATTCAAAAAATCGGTAAAACGAAAGTTGTTTGTTTAAGCCAAAATGCGATTGTTTAACGCTGCAAAAAAAATAATTTAATATATCTTCAATTTCGCGTGCAGTATTTACATGTTCATAATTCATTAATGTACTGTATTTTAAATTGTACATTATTTTAAATTCAATTCCGGTTGTAAGTTCGTAGGCCAATTTCCATATAAATGACCCTTCATTGGGAATAGCTACTCTTAAGCATCCATTTTTTTTCATCAATAGGCACGATTTGGCTACAACAAGTGGTAAATCGGTAATGTGCTCAAAAGTGGCGATAGAGATGATTCTATCATATTGTTCGGAGTTTTTAATTTCATAAATACTATTGTAAACGGTATTTATTAATTTTAAATCAGGCGAATTGCTAAATAGCTCATGAAATGGCTCTACTATATCGTATGTTGATATTTTCTCGTATTTTAAATGATTAAGAGTGCCTGCTCCAATTTCGAGTGTTTTTTGAGGATAATCAGTTAAATCGGCAGAAACTTTTTTGTGTAACCAACTCTCCATTTTTTGCGATAAAGAAGAAGCTTTTGTTTCGCCAATGCGGTTTTTTTTGTAATGCTCTTCGTAAATATCTTTGTATTTTTGAGGCAGTTCAGTCCTTTTTTTTGGATAATTTTCGAACATTGTTAGGCTCTTTTTCTAAGTTAGTATAAGATAAATGGAGATGACACCCAGAACAACACCTAAAATTTGCTTTAATTGTATATGCTCATTGAACACAAAAAAGCTTGAAATTACTACTAATATCATAATTGAAATAGCCATTATTGGCGATATCCTATGTAGTTGGAATAGTTTGTATAAATATATTTGTGTGAGAAATGCAAGACCATAAGAAACTATGCTTGCTGCCATAATATATAGCCATTTTCGCTCATAAGCAGTGTATAACGATAGTGACTTAAGCAGTATTTGGGCTATCACAGCAAAGGAGATTCCTAGTAAAAGAATAAGATACTTCATTTTATAATTTCAATATTGGTTGTTTTGTCAACTATGTAGATAGGTCTTTTCTTTTGTTCGTCGAAAATAAAACCTAAGTACTCACCTAAAATACCTAATAAAATAAACTGAATGCTAAACATGAAGCCTAAGAAAACGACAATTGTAGTGTATCCTGAAACAGGTTGATCGATAAATTTCATTACTATGCTAAAAATTGCCAGAATAAAACTTAGAAATCCACAAATAATACCAATTAAAATACCTGCTTTTAATGGAAGTTTGGATAGGGAGCTAACCGCCGTCATTGTCAGTGAAATGAGTTTTCGTTTTGAATATTTTGTTTTACCTTGCTCTCGTTGTGAAACTTTAAATATCAATGTCGATTTTTTGAAACCAATTATTTGAATTAATCCTCGTAAAAACCGAGTTCTTTCTCTATAGTTATTTCGCAATACATCAGCTACTTTAGCCGAAACAAGAAAAAAATCGGAAGCATTTTCTTGAATTTTAAAAGGCGAAATCCAATTTATTAGTTTGTAAAATAAGACAGAACTAATATTTTGTTTTTTGTTTTCACGAGCCATTGTTACAATATCAAAACCATTATGATACTCATTTATCATTTTTATTATTTCAGATGGTGGATGTTGCAAGTCCGAATCCATACAAATCACTACATCGCCACTCGCATAGTCAATCCCTGCAATCATAGCGGCTTCATGGCCAAAATTTCTCGAAAACGCAATGTATTTAATGCTTGGATTGCTTTTTTGGAATTCTAAAATGAGCTCCTCTGTTTTGTCGGTACTGCCATCGTTTACATAAATCAGCTCATAGTTTATCAGCTCATTATTTAGTGTTTCACATAATTTTTTATGGAACGAACTCAATACATCTTCTTCGTTATAAACTGATGCTACAATTGATGTTTTCATATTTTTTTTAAAATTTGTTGGTTTTTACCTCGTTTCAAATACCTTTTCTCCAGTAAATGCCACGATAGCATTCCAACACTTAATACTGTAACGATAAACAATATAGAGACTAAAATTGGATTGTATTTTTTAAAAAGTTCAAAATGTATTGCCAATTGTAAAAGTGGTAAATGATATATATAAATACCATAAGAAATGTCGCCAAATTTAGCAAAATTATTTAAACGGCTAAAGTTAAATGCAATAAAGAATACAATTATCGACAATGAAACTGGTGTTGCTATCTCAACATCAAGTACCCTTTCAATTAATAAAATCAAAATTGCTATAAACAATAGTTTTACATTGTGTGCTTTAAAGAAATTGAAATAATAATAACATGCT
>CAIWIS010000186.1 GCA_903912795.1 uncultured Bacteroidales bacterium | reverse complement strand
TTGATGATTGCACATACTGCCGAAGCAAAAAATACGGCTATTGATGGGTTTTATAATCTGAAAACGGATAGTTTGGAACAAGTCAATATACTAAAATTGGCTCCTGTGCCTACAACCGAAATGGCCAAAGCCCAAGAACTGAAAGTGTTGTTGGTAAAATGGCTCAAAAATGTAAATTCGCCGTATTATTATAGTGTCAAAGCACGTCCTGTTGGCCGATTGAATGCACATTACTCTTTATATCAAAATGATATTGCGAAAATTAAAATTCCAGGCATAACCAATATTTCAGGATTGCCTGTTGGTGCTTCGTTTAAAATACTTACAAACGATACCATTCAAATTACTACTACTAACAATAGCGTAGGTTTAGTTAATACAACTGCAACTATTTCGGGTGGAAGTAGTTCAATTCGATTTGAAATGTTTCCTGCAATAGATTTTTCTACTTCTATTCCACAAAGCAAAGCAATCAGAAAAGATAATTTTGTAGTCAATGTAGATGTGGATAAAATAACGGTTAAAATATTTGGTGCAATTTCCAAAAATGACAAAGCACAAGTCTATTCGATCAATGGTAGTTTAATGGCGGAAAAGCTTTTTCAGTCCAATTTATTAAGTTTTGATTGTTCAAAATTGACCAAAGGCAATTACTTAATTCGTGTTTTTCAAGGTCAAAACTCGTTTGCTCAAAAAGTTATTATTCCTTAGAATGTAAAAATGTAATTATTGACCTAAGTAGTAAATAATATTAAGTGATATATTTTGATTATGACCCCCAAACCCCCAAATGGGGGGCTTAAAGACATGTTCTCTACTGTCGAATTAATAAAACATATCCCTTGATAGCACTCTTAAGCCCCCAGTCGGGGGTTTGGGGGTCGAAAAGTAAAAAATAAAAAACATATCATTAATTATTTCGAATTAACTAAACTTGTAACAAAAAGGAATTCCATCGTAAAATAATAAAAAATTTCGGCTATTTTTAATGCTAAAGCATATTTATCGACTATAAAAAATTATTTTTGTAGCTAATAATTTTATTTTTAGTTTAAATATGCATTACAGAAGATTATTGGGCTTAGTTTTGGTGTTGTTCTCTCTTTATTTACCTGCCAAAGAATATAAAAATGTTACGTATAAACAAATTAAGGCTGAAGGAAAAATCTGGGGCATTGATTTGTCGCACCATCAAGCCGAAATTGATTGGAAAAAACTTAAAACCCAAAAACCACATTTTATTTTTCTAAAATCTTCGGAAGGGGCGAGTCATGCCGATCGCCTTTACAAATCGAATTACAAAAATGCACGTAAGTTGGGCATTATTGTTGGCTCGTATCATTTTTTCTCGTACCGTTCCAATGGAAAAGCGCAAGCACTTCACTTCTTAAAAACGGCTAAGTATCAGGATGGTGATTTACCTCTGGTACTCGATGCCGAGTATGCCAATAATATGCCTTCGGCTAAAACAGTATCGAGAGAGTTAATCAGCTTCCTGAAAACGGTGAAGGCGAAATCGGGTCGCAAACCTATAATATATTGTGATTATGATTATTACGAGGATTATTTAGAGGGTGAACTAAAGACAGATTACCTGCTTTGGATATGCGACTACCGACAAAAACCAAATTGCGATTGGACATTTTGGCAAACGACCGATAAATTTAAATTGGCTGGCATAAAAGGGAATATCGACTTCAATATTTTTAACGGCACCAAGGCCGAATTAAAAAAACTATTATTTTGAAAATTGTTCGCTCCAACAATACTTCAGCAAGCTATAATTTGGCATTGGAAGAATTTTTATTCACCGAATTTCACGATGAATTTCTGCTTTTTTATGTGAATAATCCGTGTGTTATACTTGGATCAAACCAAGCAGTACAAAACGAAGTAGATGTAGATTTTTGCACGGCTACTAATATACAAATTATACGCCGTAAATCGGGTGGGGGAGCTGTTTATCATGATAATGGTAACCTGAATTTTAGTTTTTTAGGCAATAATAGCAATTCCAATAATGATTTATCTGCTGATTTTTTGTTGCCCATTGTTCATATTTTAAGTTCGTTACAAGTGGATGCTAGCATTGGCACTCGCAAAGATTTATGGCTAGATAATGCCTATAAAATTAGCGGTACTGCATCGCAAATTCGTAAAAACCGCACTTTGCATCATGGTACACTGCTTATTGATGCTGATTTAGTGCAACTTACCAAGGCATTAACCGTGAAAGTGATAAATGAAACTCTGAAAGCGACTAAGTCCGTACGAAGCAAAACAACGAATATCTGTGATTATTTAAAAAACAAGAACAATAATCAAATTAACAGAAACGAGTTTATTAATCAATTTATAACCGAGGCTAGCATTTATTTCGAAACTACTGTACTTACCGAGGCTGATTTTGATCAGGACACAATACAACAATACCAAATTCAATACTGCGATAAAAATTGGAATTTGAGAAAATGAACATTTTGTTGTAAATTTGCATTTAAAACAAACCATAAGCAATACATGTCATCGAATAACATTATTAAAATAGATGTTGCCAGTGTTTTAAAAACGAGAGCATCCAAAACAAAAGTTCCGAAATTTTTGGTTAATTATTTGCGCCGAATAGTGCACGAAGATGAATTTAATCAGTTTTTCAAAGAAAATCCCGATTTGAAGAACCTCGATTTTATTGAAGCGGCTTTTAATTATTTGGGAATCAAACTTAAAGTTGAGGGTGAAGAAAATTTACCGCCAAAAGATGGTCGTTATATTTTTGCAAGCAATCATCCACTTGGTGGACTCGATGGAATAGCTACAGGTTATGTTATTGGTAAACATTACGATGGTAGAGTTCGTTTTTTTTCGAACGATTTGATGATGTTTCTCACGCCTATGAAAGAAATGTTTATTCCGGTAAACAAATTTGGTAATCAGGCTAAAGGGCATGCCGAAATGATGCAACAGCTTTACGAATCGGAAAATAATTTGGTGACTTACCCAGCTGGCATGTGTTCGCGCAAAACGAAAGGTGAAATTTGCGATTTGGAATGGAAAAAGAACTTTATAACCAAAGCAGTGGAGTATAAACGCGATGTTATTCCCGTTTACTTTAATGGACGTAATTCTAACTTCTTCTATAATTTAGCCAATTTACGAAAATTTTTAGGTATAAAATTCAATATCGAAATGATGTATTTACCTGATGAAATGTTCAAACAAAGAAACAAACAATTTACCATAAAAATAGGAAAGCCTATACCTTGGCAAACATTTGATAAATCGAAATCGCATGCAAAATGGGCTGAATGGGTAAAGGAAGTAGTTTATAAATTATAAAATGAAAATAATATCATACAACGTAAATGGCATACGTGCTGCACTTTCAAAAGATTTTCAGGGTTGGTTGTGTACCGAAAATCCGGATGTGCTATGTTTACAAGAAACTAAAGCCCAACACGACCAAATTGATACGCTGCTTTTTGCTGAATTAGGTTATACTTCGTACCTACACTCAGCTGAGAAAAAAGGCTATAGTGGTGTAGCCATACTTACTAAAAATTCACCTGATAATGTGGTTGTAGGCATGAATAATCCTCGTTACGATGCCGAAGGTCGTGTTATTCGTGCTGATTTTGGCGATTTGTCGGTTATCTGCGTTTATATTCCTTCGGGCTCGTCGGGCGATGAGCGCCAAGCATTTAAAATGGATTTTTTAGAGGTATTTCTGCCTTTTGTTGAGGAAGTTCGTAAATCACGCCCCAATTTAGTTGTGTGTGGCGATTATAATATTTGCCATAAACCCATTGATATTAATAATCCACAGCGCCAAATAGGTGTTTCGGGTTTTTTGCCCGAAGAGCGGGAGTGGTTGGATAGGTACGAAGCAACCGGAATGATTGACTCTTTTCGTGTTTTTGATAAAAGTGCCGAAAAATACAGTTGGTGGAGTTATCGTGGTGGTGCTCGTTTCCGAAATGTTGGCTGGCGCATTGATTATCATTGGGTTAGTGAGCCACTTCGTCAGCGATTAACTGCAGCGTCGATATTAGCCGATGTAGTTCACTCGGATCATTGTCCGGTTGTGGTTGAACTGGCGTAGACAACAGAACATTGTTTTTAAAAATTAAAAAACAATAAATCTTAGCTTAACTGATTTAAAGGCACTAATTTGTTTTTAACTTTGTAAGCTAATTTACAATTTGAAATATTACCATGAGATTTTATCCTTTTCAACTCCTTATAACTGTTTTATTTTCAATTACTTTTACCGCATGTGATTGGCTTGACTCAGACCCTGTTGCAACTTCAAACAATGCTCGCTTTGTTTCATTACGTTTTTCGGCTGGTGACGCTACTAGCCCAAATGTTTCAAAAGCTGTGTTTACCGTTTCTGAGTACGATGGCGTTGATTCTATAATTGTAAATGTTGACTCCTTGCCTTTCGGAACTAAAATTGATAAAGTAATTCCAAACTTTTCGTTTTATAGCACGTATGTAGCTTATGTTCATCGTAATAATGAGTTGGGACAATTTAAGGATTCCATAGCATTGAGCGGTAAGGATACGTTGGATTTTAATAGTGTGTTTAAAATTAGCAACAAAGCATCCGACCAAAAAGCCTACAAGACATATAAAGTTAAAGTAAATGTACACAAAGTAGATCCCGATTTATTCCAATGGCGCAAAGCGGTGTCAGGAATTTACGATCATTCCGGAAATATTCAAAAGGCTATTTTTCTGAATAATAAAATTTATTTTTTCACGAGTACTGGTTTAACTACTTCGCTTTATACTTCAACAAATGGCACTAACTGGAGCTCTCGTGTTATTGTCGATAAATTACCCGATAATGTATTGCTAGCTAATTTAGTTACATTCAAAAATAAAATGTATCTTATTCATAACGATACATTTATATATACGAGCGAAGATGGTATTGACTGGACAAAACTTGAACCTAACACTTCGTTGTATACCTTTAAAAACTTACTATTCGAATTTAAAACAGAACTGTGGGCAATTATTCAATCAAAATCAGATTCGAAGTATCGTTTGGCTACTAGTGCTGACGGTTTAAATTGGACTGAAGTTTCGACCACATTGAATGATAATTTTCCTGTTGGTGGATACAGTGCTATTGCATTTGCTTCGAGAACAAAGCAACCAAAAGTACTTGTGGCTGGTGGGTTTAATAAAAATGGAGTGATACAAAACTCAGTTTGGTCGTCCGAAGATGGAATTAATTGGCTCGACTTTAGCAAAGAAAATACAACTTTTGGTTATCGCACCGGAGTATCGTTGGTAAATTATGAAGATAAAGTACTTATGTTTGGTGGTGTGGATAACAACGAAACCCTTCATTCATTACTCTTTATGCAATCGGCCGACGAAGGATTTAGCTGGAAAGACATTGATACAACTAAAATGACCATTCGAATGACTTTTCCTTTTCAGAAGAACGATTCTACACTTTATGGATATCGTAAATACGAGCGTCGTTTTAATCAATCGGTGGTGGTTGATAACAATAAAAATATAATATTAATTGGTGGTCGCGACAGTATTCCAACTATCTTTACCGATGTTTGGATTGGCCGCTTAAATAAATCGGTGTTTATCAGGAAATAGAAAGCCTAATATTGCCCCAAACCCCTAAAGGGGCTTAAAGACTGCTATTCGAAGTAATTTGCAGTAATAATAATTGTTTAGAATTTCAAAGACGAAGCTAACTACACATCCCCTTTAGGGGCTTGGGGCAGTTTGTTTTTATAATTTATAGTGTTGTGAATAAGAAAGTTGCAAATAATCATGTCTCGTTACGTTTCCGTCGTTGGAGTCGTGCGGGCTATGCTGTGTTTGTTAGCTTATCTTATGCTGTTACAATTGGTGTTTTAGCTGTTTCTGTTAGCACAAAGTCAGCGCAAAAATTAGCCAATACGCAAGTGGTTTTAGCTCCTGCAACTGATTTTGCTGAACACGAATGCGAAACTGATATTGCTGAAGTAGTATTAAATTCGAACAAAATTGAAAATATTATCATAGTTAATTCAACTAACGATAAATCTGCGCGTGCATACGAGCAGGATTTAAAAAAATATCAAACCAAACGGTTGATTCAGAGTGTAATCTGATTCAACCGTTTTTTTATTTTATATATTTATGAACAAAAAGTTATTACTTGGATTTCTTTTCAGTGTTATTATTTCGGTTTCGTTTTCGCAAGAAAAAACCGATAGTTTGCAAATAGATTTACGCGAAATTGCTGTAAATGCGGCTCTATACCAGTTACAGTCGGGTTCTGGTAGGTTGCTTACCATTATCGATCGCAAAACAATAGAAAAAATGCCCCTTCAGAGTATCGACGATTTGCTCGAAACCTTATCGGGAGTAGATATTCGTAATCGTGGAGTAGGAGGCACACAATCGGATATTAGCATACGTGGCGGATCTTTCGATCAGGTGTTGGTGCTGCTGAATGGTGTAAATATAACCGATCCACAAACTGGCCATTACAATCTCGATATTCCGATAGAATTGTCGGATATTGCACGTATTGAGCTTCTTCAAGGCTCTGCAGCACGAATTTATGGTCCAAATGCATTTAGTGGGGCAATTAATATTGTTACCAATGGCAAAACAAATAAAAGTGCCGCGGCACAACTCACAGCCGGTAGTTTTGGTACTTTTACTCAAAATATCTCGGGTAATTTAGGTAATAAAAAATTGGCAAGTTTTGCTTCCTTTTCGAACAAAAGCAGCGATGGTTATATCAGCAATACCGATTATAAAATTCTCAACGCATTTTCGCATACTACTTTAAATACTGTATCGGCTGGTAAATTCGATTTGCAATTAGCTTATCAACAAAAATCTTATGGAGCAAATGCGTTTTATTCGTTTAAATACCCCAATCAATTTGATCATACCAAAACCTTTTTTGGCGCATTGAACTGGCAATATTCAGTTAGCAAAATGCAACTTGCTGCTCAAGCATATATGCGTAAACATTATGATCGTTTTGAATTGTACCGCGATTCAATATCCAATAAACCAAGCTGGTATACAACGCACAACTATCATGTTACCGATGTTACAGGTGCTAAGTTAGCTTTATCACATCAAGGTGCTTTTCTAAAAAGTACGGTTGGTGTAGATATGCGTAACGAACACATTTACAGTAATGCCTTAGGCAAATCGTTGACTGTGACTCATAATAATATCTTTGAAACTGCACATCCTTTTACTAAAGAGGACAACCGTTTATTATCAAGTGCTTTTGTCGATTTCACTAAAAATATTCAGAAATTTAATTTCTCACTTGGCGGCTCTGCTACTTATACTTCGAAGTTCGGCTTTATGTGGTTTGGTGGAAGTGATATTAGTTTTAACGCTTCTGATGATTTGCGAATTTATGCTTCAGCAAATACGGCTGTTCGATTGCCTACATTCACTGACTTGTACCTCCAAAACTCAATTCAAAAAGCGGATACAAATTTATTGCCTGAGAATTCAATAAACTATGAAGTTGGGTTGAAATATGATAAATCGAACTTGAGAATGCATGCTGCATTTTTTTATCGAATTGGAAATAACGTTATCGACTGGGTAAAATTTCCTACTTCGGCTAAATGGGAAAGTAAAAATTTGGCCAATGTAAATGCTTTAGGAGCTGATGTTTCGGCAGAATATACATTTAGCAATAATATAATTAAGAAATTAGCTCTTTCCTATTCCTATTTAACTTTAGACAAAGAAGCTGTCACTTTCGATTCAAAGTATGCGTTGGATTACCTCCGACATAAAGCGGTTCTTACGCTAACTCATGACATTGTGAGCAAACTCTCGGCTCAATGGAAGCTATCGTACAACGAAAGAGCTGGGGATTATACTGATTTTGTAAGTAATCAAAAGCTTAGTTATAAGCCTTTTACAATGGCTGATGTGCGTTTGCTTTGGACCGATAGGTATTTTGATGTTTTTGCAGATGCAAATAATCTATTGGATGTGAATTATGCTGATTATGGAGGTTTAATTCAGCCTGGAATAAATTTTAATGTAGGGGCACGATTCCGATTGTAACAGCACGTTTGCAGAATTCCGGTCAACGGATTCTGATAGTGTTTTATTGCTGATTAATAGCTCGTTTTGTGTAATTCACAAAACGAGCTATTTTACATCCTTCGCTATCACTCAGTATCGTATTCATACATCTTGCTTCTCAATTTATCGCTGAGGAATTAATTTATAATCTGTAATTATTTCATTTTTTCATGTATTAAAAACTAGTGTAATAGTAAATCCGATTCGATGTCGTTGAAAGTTTTAAATGTTAAAATTATTGTAATTAAAACACTTACATGTGGTTAATTGTGGTTAAATGCTGGTTGTATTTGGTTGATATTGAGAAAATAAGATATATTTTTGACTTGCTATATCTGCGTAGTGGATTTAGTTTATGACGCAAATTATTTGGTTTTATTGACAATTAAAATCTGCAGAATATATGAGAATAATGAATAACAATTTTTGTATTTTAGGATTTTT
>CAIWIS010000185.1 GCA_903912795.1 uncultured Bacteroidales bacterium | reverse complement strand
TCGTTTGCTTCGCAATTCAAAAAACGCGAAATCACTTTCAAATCCATTAATCTCGACGATGACTCAAGTGAAACTTTAGCCAAAAAATGCAAAGTCGAAGGACAAGCACTTCTTGTAATGGGTAACGGAAAACGCATTGACCTTACTGATAAAGCGTTTATGTACGCCCGTACCAGTCCTGAAAAGCTGAAAGCAGAAGTGAAAAAGGCGATTAACGCTCTTCTTTAATTTACCATTTATTCATTTACCATTTACCATTTGAAAGATGGAATTATTGCAATCAATTCTCGACAATTCACAATATTCATTCGTTACGGCCATAATTTTGGGTTTAATGACTGCTATTAGTCCTTGTCCGCTGGCTACGAATATTTCGGCAATTGGATTTATTAGTCGCGATTTAAAAAACTCAAAACGGGTATTTATCAGCGGTTTAGTCTACACACTCGGACGAGTGATAAGTTACACCGGACTTGCGCTTATTCTGTTTTTTGGTGCCAGCAAAATGAATGTTTCCATGCTTTTTCAAGGTTGGGGCGAAAAATTACTTGGTCCGGTTATGATCTTAATTGGACTGTTTATGTTGGATATCATTAAAATCAAATTCCCTGGTCTATCGGGATTGACAGATAAAATTGGCGATAAAAGTAAAGGCAGTTATTGGAGCACACTCTTGCTCGGGATGGTTTTTGCATTAGCATTTTGCCCCTATAGCGGCGTGTTGTATTTTGTAATGCTTATTCCAATAACAGTAGCTAGTGTAAGCGGGCTATATTTGCCAGTGCTTTTTGCCATTGCTACAGCATTGCCTGTTATCATTTTTGCATGGCTACTGGCTTATGCGGTTGGTAATGTTGGCAAACTATATAATCGAATCAAAACCTTTGAGCTTTGGTTTCGTAGAGTGGTTTCGGTTATCTTTATCGGGGTAGGAATTTATTATGTGGTGATATTTTATTTCTGACCTCTCCCTAACCCTCTCCAATGGAGAGGGAAAATGTATTTTTTAAAATATTCTTAGGCAAATCAGGAAGTTCATTATGGAACAAAATAAAAAGATAAAACTTATTCTTTCGGTATCAGTAGCATTACCTGCATTAATATTGCTGTACATATACCTTCAACCACTCGTTGATAGTTTCACATACAGTTTATTAGGTTTAAAGGCCGATACACACTTGGGAGTTTCTATCAATTTCTTTTTTTACGATACCATAAAAATTTTGATTCTTTTGTTCCTTATTAGCTCGCTTATGGGAGTTGTAAATGCCTATTTCCCTATCGACCGACTTCGCACTTACCTGACAACAAAAAAACTGTACGGACTGCAATACTTTTTTGCTTCGTTTTTTGGCGCTATTACGCCATTTTGCTCTTGCTCTAGCATACCGCTTTTTATAGGTTTTGTAAAAGGTGGAATTCCACTGGGAGTTACATTCTCTTTTTTAATCACTTCGCCATTGGTAAACGAAGTAGCTGTGGCTATGTTTCTAGGTCTTTTCGGACTAAAAGCCACACTCATATACGCCGGAAGTGGTATTCTATTGGGAATAGTTGGTGGATATATTCTTGGTAAATTTAAGCTTGAACGCTACCTGAGCGATTGGGTAAAACAAATACAGGTTACTTCCGAACAGGAGACGGAAGCGTGGGAAACTGAAAAAACGCCTTTTATCGACCGCTTGCCTTATATCATTAAAGATGGTTGGGAAATTGTTCGTAAAGTATTGCTGTATGTGCTTATTGGCATTGGTATTGGAGCAGCCATGCATGGCTATGTACCCGAAAATTTCTTTGCCCATTACCTCTCAGACGACAAATGGTATGCAGTACCACTAGCGGTAATTCTAGGAGTACCCATGTACGCCAATGCAGCAGGAATTGTGCCTGTCATTCAGGTTTTTGTGGCCAAAGGCGTTCCACTTGGCACAGCCATAGCCTTTATGATGGCGGTGGTGGGACTTTCGCTCCCCGAAGCTACACTGCTCAAAAAAGTAATGACATGGAAGCTGATAGGCATTTTCTTTGGAACAATAACGCTGTTTATCATTGTGCTGGGATATTTATTTAATATGATTCTTTGAAAAAAACCATTGTAAGCACCTTAAATCTTACAATGGGTTTTCTGTTAACTCATCTTAGCGTTTATTCCGTTGCCCGACTAGTATTCGTAGCATGTTCATTCTATTGGCAACGGTTCAAAGCGCCCTTCGAACCCGTTGCACACAAAACTACATGTTTGCAACAATCGTTGGCGACGGTTGTAGACTAAAAATACGCTTGTCATTTCGCCTGCCTACTGCAGGTAGAACCGCAGGGAAAAATATAATTTCGCCTCTTTATTCCGTAATGATAACATATTTATAGGAAACACATTTCCAACACCACCATACAACGCCAGCGGGGTAGAACAACAGCCTCGAGTGGCATTTTTTTTCTACCGATATATAACTACGCTATTTCAGCATAATTATAGACATTATTTTGAACTAACACTATCGCCTCTTCGAGGGTAAAACCATCTCCTATGGTGTATAAATCGTCTTCCTCAAAAATGGTTTTTACTATCAATGCAACATTTCATAAGAGATTTACATCTTGTTGATATATTAAAAAAAAAGCGTTATTTAATTTCAACTAATTTAGAATATGAAATCCCTACTTTATCAATCCTTATTTATATGTGTATTAAGTCTTATCTTGTTTTCATGCGAGAAAGAGGAAGATGATGCGCTTAATCAGAACATGAAATTATTCATGGAATTCAAGAATAAAAACATGACCAGCGAAGTTGGAGGTGTTAATAATTTCATGTCGGTGATTAGTGCCAGTCAATTTAATAGTAAAAGTTTGAATTTAGCCGGATACAATTCCAATGAGGGATATGGTGATGTTAATTGTTTGGAATGTGATAGTTCGCAGAACTGGTCGTATTTTACATGTGCTACTGTAACCGAAACTAAAAATGCAGATGGTACAACCACAACCATTTACGAATATGGCACTGGTTGCGACGAATATGGAAGCTTGATGAAAGGAAAAATCACCTATATATGGAAAAATGAAGGCAGTTCATACGAATCAAAAGTAATATATGATCATTTTTACTCCTATGGAACTGAAATAAATGGATATTCAGAAAATAACTTTACTTCGGATGGTAATTCATATTTCGAATATAGTAATTCAGGAACGTCCGACGGAGGTGTTGCAGGCGGAGGTGTTGGTGGTGATAGCATTTCATATCCCGAAATTGCTTTTAATTGGTCAGGCACAAACATTTCCAAAGAAGTATTAACAATAACAGCTGATGATGGCCAAAAATATAACTACGATTCGGAGAATTCTACAAAATGGGATAATTCAACCTATACGGTACTTACCGGAGTTTATAATTATTATAGCA
The DNA here is from genome assembly GCA_903912795.1 of uncultured Bacteroidales bacterium. Lineage (GTDB taxonomy): Bacteria > Bacteroidota > Bacteroidia > Bacteroidales > Paludibacteraceae > Paludibacter. The sequence goes on along the minus strand of CAIWIS010000185.1, from coordinate 1,808 downwards.
ATACTGAGGATTACGAATATCATTATTTGGTGAGTAAACCATTGGTTACAAATTACGAGTGCAGTTTTTCGTGGGTGCCAGTATCGGGAGTCGAAAAAACCACTAGCATTAAATCTGGAATGAGAAACGAACTTATAATCAACTATGGTAATGGCGAATGCGATAATTATGCCTTAGTAACAAACAATGGAAAGACAACCAAAATTGATTTAAGTGAATGGTTTAACATGTCGAACGACAGTACCGTATCAAATACAAATGTTGTAAAAGGCAAAATAAGAAGGAAATAACGCCTCGTAGAGACGTAATACTTTGCGTGTTTCAATTGGCTGAAAACTCGTATTCAACTGCATTAAACCGTTTTTTAGATACCTCGCTACGCTTCGGCATGACAAAGGCATTGTGTGGGAGTACAAAACCGTTGCCCGACCAGTATTCGTAATATGAACATTCCTTTGGCAACGGTGTTAAAACGTCCTTCGAACCCGTCGCAAGGCTTATCTTCACGGTGTATTGTCAGTCGGCGACGGTATTTACCCCACAAAGGCGACCTTGTCATCCTGAAGCGCAGCGAAGGATATAAAGGCAACCTTGTCATTATGTAGTACATCCCGTGTATCGGGAAGCAAAGCGAAGGATATAAAGTCAACACCTTTATCGTGTGGAATTTGCATTCAACGGATTAAAAATCCGCTGTTAACAAATCGTCGGATATCAAATCCGACGAGACCGTTCGGGGTGGTACTTATTTTCTACAAATATGACAGTGCTCCGCACTTACTGTTGCAGGGTTGTTTTTTTAAAAACTATTCCACCATAAAAATCTTCGCCTTTACCTTCAGCCATTCGTTCAGGCGTTTTGACGATTCGATGCGGCAGAAGAAGGCTTTGCCGGCATCCATTAGGCGGGAGATAACAATGTTGTGCTCCATAGGTACCCAGCCGAGGCGGGTGTTGTTGAGGTAAATGCCAATGGCCAGTTTGTCGTGCTTGTTTTGGGGTTGGCGTATCATTTTCAGTACGGTATCGGGTAGTAAAAGTGGTTCAAGTGTTTCCGTTTCGGTGCAAAAGCTTGTGCCCGCCACTACAATATCGAGCAGGTAAATTTCGCGGCTAAAGGGTGCTAATGCATCCACACCACCGCTTCCAATCAGCTCCAGTAATTCAGGTGTTAGTTTAACAATTGAGGTTTCCATTCGTCCATTAATAAAAGGTATTCAGTGTATTTTTTCTTTTCGGCAGTGAGTAGTTCTATATCGGCGTTGAGGCTTTGTTGCTCAGCAGCTATCCAGCGTTCATCGGCCAGCTTATCGCGAAACGAAAAAGGAAACTTCGCTTCCAGTTCGTTTATTTGACTTTTAAGTTTATCTACATTTTCGCTCAGTTTTTCAACTTTCTCCTTCACGCTATCAAAACTCATTTCGGGAGCAGCCGTTTTCAGGTTTATACTAAGCAAAATGGCATTGAGCATATCGAGATTAACCATATCGTAGGCAGCCTGCGCTTTGAGCAAGAGGTCTTTTTCGTGTTCGGTACAGTTGGGGTTCACATCGGGGTGCAGTTTTTTCACTATCAGCACATACACTTCTTTTATTTTTTGCGTGATGTGCGGTGGTAAAAAGCTACTGTCGGCGAGGAACTTTTTGGCTTTTTTGAGTTGCTCGCTTTCGAGAGCAATTTTTTTTAGGTATTCGTCGAACTGCTTGGCAATTTTCTTTTCCACCGCAATTTTGTCGGGGTAGATATTCTGATTAATATAAGCCTGCATAAGCTGTATGCGCTGTACAAGTATTTTTATTTCTGTCTGG
>CAIWIS010000184.1 GCA_903912795.1 uncultured Bacteroidales bacterium | reverse complement strand
TCTATTGAATTTGCACGTTTGGATCTCACAAGTCCTGAGATTTTTAAATCGGAATATTATTTCTTAAAACAAAACGATGTTATTTACATTGAACCAAATAGGTTAAAACCTGTTTACTCACCTAATGTTCAATCTCAACTCAGTATTGTAGGTATTGCTACTACACTTATCACTTCGATAGTGCTAATTATAAAAAAATAATTATTCAACCATTGATTTTTGCTCATTATGAATAATCAGTCTCCCCAAAATATCGATTTTATTGATTTAAAAGAAATTGCAATTAAATACCTGAAAAATTGGCGTTGGTTCATGCTTTCGGCAGGTATTTGTTTGGTTATTGCTGTTTTTTTTATTTTAAGTTCGAACACTATGTTCACAGTAGAATCTACTGTGCTGTTGCGCGATGATAATAATAAAGAATTGTTCTCGGAATTAGCTATTGTTCAAAGTTTTGGATTAGAGAGCGTAAAAAAAGATGTCGAAGATGAATTGCATATATTGAGTTCTAAAGCATTAATGAGCAGTGTAATACGTGATTTAGATTTGTGTACGGAATATTATGTGAAATCACGATTCAAATACACCGATATTTATCCTGTAGTTCCCATTGTATTAACTGTTATTAGTTACCCAGCCGAAATGCCACAACAGGTATTAACTATAAATGTTCGTAAACAGGCTGATGTTTATTTACTAAAAGTTGAGTATGGAAAAATAAAACAGAAATATACTGTTGCTGATTTATCTAAACCGTTTAAAACTATTGCAGGAACTTTAAAACTAACTCCAACTAAAGATTTCAAGGAAGAAAATACGTATAAAATTAAAACATATCCAATTGTTGCACTAACTGATATGTTTAGTAAAAGTTATGCTGTAAGTACTGTAAATAAAAAGTCGAATGCAGTAAAAATATCAACAGTTACGAGTAATCCAGTTAAAGCACAAGCTATTATAAATAAATTGGTGGAACTTTATAATCTCGATGCTGTTATCGATAAAAATATTATTGCTTCCAATACGAAGGATTTTGTAGAGAAACGATTGGAACTCCTAAAAAACGAACTTCTAGATGTTGAAATAAGCGTAGAGACTTACAAAAAACAGAATAACATGACTGACTTGACAACTCAGGCAGAAATGTTTATGCGTACTACAGGTGAATACAACAAAGAACTTTCAAAAATTGAGACTCAACTTAATCTGATAGAGTATATTGATAAACATGTAAAAGACGCTGAGAATAAATACAGTTTAATTCCTGCTAATCTGGGGATTCAGGATGGACCGCTGCAATCATTAATTCAAAGTTACAATGAAGCACTCTTGCAGCGTTTAAAAGTAAATCGTACTTCGAACGATAAGAATCCACTTATTTCGCAATTAGAAGAGCAGATAAGTGCGTTGAGAGGTAGTATAACAACAAGTTTGGCTAGCGTAAAAGATGGATTGAAAATTTCGAGAAGGGATTTGAAGCAAAAAGAAAGTCAGTTTACAGGCAAAATTAAAGAAATTCCAACCCAAGAGCGGGAGTATATTGACATTAAACGTCAACAAGAAATTAAAAATAATTTATATATTTTCTTGCTTCAAAAACGCGAAGAGAATGCACTCGCTTTGGCTAGTTCAATACCTTCGGCCAAAACATTGGATAAGGCTTTTGTAGAACCCAAACCAGTTTCGCCAAACAAAATTATGATTATGTTTATTGCATTGATTATAGGTATTATTATTCCTATTGCAGTAATTTACATTGTCGATTTATTTGATCAAACTATTAAAAATAAAAAAGAACTTCAACGCTTAACAAAGGTGCCTTTTGTAGGATCCATCAGTAAAGTAAAAGATAACGAAAAAGTGGTTGTGGGCGAAGGAAAAACAACTCCAATTGCTGAAATGTTCCGGTTAATCAGAACCAATCTGCAGTTTATGTTATCCAACAAAGCATCGCATGTTATTTTGATTACATCGGCCGGAAGTGGTGAGGGTAAGTCGTTTACTGCCTTAAATTTGGCTCTTTCGTTTGCACTTACAAACAAAAAAGTGTTGTTGATGGGATTAGATATCCGGATGCCTATGCTTGCTGATTATTTGAATATTCAGGAAAAAAACGGCATAACGCATTACTTATCCAACGATGCCATGACAATTGAAGAGGTGACGATTAAAACAAATCTACATAAAAACCTACATGTAGTGCTTTCAGGACCAGTGCCACCTAACCCTACTGAACTATTAATGAGTTACCGACTTGATGAAATGTTAGAAACATTACGCGAAAGCTATGATTATATTATTCTGGATTCGGCACCTCTTGGTATAGTTTCGGATACGTATTTGCTCAATCGTCTGTCCGATAATGTATTGTTTGTTTGCCGACAGGATTATACACCACGCGAAGCTACTGAACTTATTAACGAAGTTTATCAAAAAGGGAACTTAAATGGAATGGGATTAATATTTAATGGTGTTGATAAAGAAAAGGCCTATGGTTATGGTTATAATAGCAAGTAAATTGTAGCCCGAACAAATAATTATATTTATAAAATAATGCCCCGATATATGTCGTGGCATTTTTTTTGTCCTTTTAAGTTGATAACGTGGAAACTATTGTGTTATTAAAGTTTCCTTTATTGAATGTGTAAATATCATTAAATCAATGTAATATAGAATGTTTGTAATTTTTAACAAATTAAAAATGAACAAATGTAGTAGTTGTTGGTTTATTGTATTGTACTTTTGCAGAGCAAATCAATTTTTTTTTGACACGAATGAATTTAATTAAAGAGAATATAATACAAACAGCCTCCAAATTGTTTCATCAATCAGGAGTGCGTAATATTTCCATCGATGAAGTTTGTTCTGAGTTACGTATTTCGAAAAAAACATTTTATCTTCACTTTCAACAAAAAGAGGATTTAATAGACTCAATACTTGAATACATTAAAGTACAACATTTCGAAAGATTTGAGAAGAACTTACGAAATAAGAATGCCATCGATTCATTGATTTTTATTGTAAAGGAACTGAAAAAAAATTCGGATTGTGAGCCACACCAATTATGGTTTGATGTTCAAAAATATTATCCAAAAGTTTTTGAAAAACACGAACTCGAGAAACAAGAAACAATAAAACTGGGTTTTGAATTGAATTTGAAGCAAGGAATCGATGAGGGATATTACCGATCGGACTTAGATATAGAATTGGCTTCGTTTTTTCACGCTGTACAAATGAAAACTACTTTTACAATGATGCAGGAAAATCAGAAAAAGTTTTCGAAAAAGCGCATGATGGATTTTTATATCGACTTAATTATCCATTTAATAGCCAATGAAAAAGGATTAAAATACTTAGAAGATAATTATTACAATGAAGTTAAATAAGCATGGTCATTTACCTTGTTAAATGTGTCATTTAACTGTATTTTTTGGTCACTTGTAGATTTTAATACCGAACAATTATATTTAATAAACTAAATTTGCAAAAAAAAAAATTTAAACAAAAAATAATGAGGAAAAAT
>CAIWIS010000183.1 GCA_903912795.1 uncultured Bacteroidales bacterium | reverse complement strand
GCTTGAGCAAAGAACAATAATATCAGCATTTGCTTCCATAGCAGCATTTACACCCTCTTCAATGGTTTTGAAACCAAGATTATCAACTACTTCGTAACCAGCACAAGCAAAGAAGTTACACGAGACCTGAGCACGCGCCAAACGCATATTTAAGTTCCCAATAGTCAACATAAATGCTTTTGGACGTTTTGCAGCAGCTTCGGTAGCAAAGCGCAATGCTTCGAACTCTTCGGCAGCACGTACAGGAACAAGTTTTTCAATCGCTGTGTGATCGCAACCACATCCGGCTTCGTTCTTAAACTCAACTTTAGCAGTAGCAAACTCAGCAAAGTTAGGGAACTGGTTGGTACCCAATAATACTTCGCGGCGACTTGAAACTGATTTCAAGCGGCTTGTTGCTGTTGCTTTTATGGCATTTTGAACTGTTCCGGCTTTGATAGCAGCAAAGAAACCACCATTATCTTCTACTTCGAGGAAGATTTTCCAAGCCTGAGCTGCAATTTCGTTGGTCAAAGTTTCGACATAATATGATCCGGCTGCAGGGTCGGCAACTTTATCGAAATGACATTCTTCTTTTAATAATAATTGTTGATTGCGGGCAATACGTTCCGAAAACTCGTCTGCTTTTTTGTAAGTAGAGTCGTAAGGCATTACTGTAAGTGAGTTTACACCACCTAGTGTTGCACTCATAGCTTCGGTTTGGGTACGAAGCATATTTACGTTAGCATCGAAAGTTGTTTTGTTGAACTCAGTAGTTTGAGCGTGAATGCGCATTTTAGCGGCACATTTGCAAATACCATCAACAGTATGTTGACAACCGTCTTTAACGCATTTAACCTGATAAGCATCAACGATATTAGCCCAAAGTAATTTAGCAGCGCGGAATTTGGCAATTTCCATAAAGTAGTTGCCACCTACAGCGAAATTAAATTTAATGTTTTTAGCAACGAAGGAAGGTTCACAACCGGCTTCGATAAGTGCCGAAAGATATTCGTTACCCCAAGCCAAAGCAAATCCTAGTTCCTGAGCAAGAAAAGCACCGGCATTGCTCAAAGTAGTAGCATTCACACCAATAACACGGTATTTAGGCAATTCTAATGCCGCTTCAAAAGTGGCTTTTGCCAATGTTACCAATTCTTCTTTTTCAAAATCCTTACCACGAAGCAACATAGCATTCATACCATCCCAGTTTATGGAACCTTCTAATTTGGCTACATTGTATGCTTTTGATTTGAAATAATCGGTCAGAATAGTTGCTAAATCAGCCGAACGTTTTGTGCAAATGGTGAAGTTAAGTTCTACACAATCAGCCTGAATGTTTTGAAGTAGCGAAGCAATGTAATCAGGGCTTAAATCTTTTTTGTTCAATTTGAAACCAAGTGAAGTTGCACCCTTGCAAAGCACATCAAGCGCTTTTGCATTTGCTTCTTTCGCATCTTTCACCACAATATCCTGACGAACAAACCACACATTGTCAGCTTTTGAACCGCGTACGTAAGGAAATTTACCGGGAACAACCTCCTTTGATTTTAGATTTTCAATGTCTTCGGCCCTGTAAAAAGGCAAAACATTAAAACCCTCATTTGTTTTCCAAACGAGCTTTTTATCAAAATCGGCTCCTTTCAGGTCGGCTGTAATTTTATCCATCCATTGCTGAGCGCTAACAGATGGAAAATCCGCCAATAAATTTAATTTTTTTTCTACCATAATATATATTGATTTTCGAAATTTTCTAAGCGACTGCAAAAGTACTACTTAAAGTTTATTTTAATATCAATTTTTGGAAGAAAAATGGCATAATTATGGAAAATTTTCTTTATTAAGCGGCAAATAAGATTAAACTAAACCCAATAAATAAAAGGAAGTACTATTATTCAATTCTTTTGGCCTTTAAAATACGTACATTCTCAAGTGGTCTGTCGAGTTCTCCTGTTTTAACACGCGAAATATTCGTAACAATTTCCAAGCCTTCAATCACTTCGCCAAACACAGTATAATTACCATCAAGGTGTGGCGTACCTCCTATTGTTGTGTAATCTTTTCGTTGTTCATTGGTGAACTTTATGGAGCGCTTCTGTTCCAAAGCATTCAGTTCAGCATTGGTAAATACTTTTCCTTTTACAATATAGAACTGACATCCCGATGAAGCTTTCTCTGGATTTGTATCATCGCCTTCTCGAGCTGCAGCCAAAGCCCCTTTTTTGTGATAATACTTGGGGTATACAAACTCTGCAGGAATTGAATAGCCTACATCTCCCGAACCTAAATTAGCTTTCAGATTGGCATTTTTAGAATCTGGATCGCCCGCCTGAATCATAAAATCAGCAATAACACGATGAAATAAAACGCCTTCATAAAAACCAGCCTCAACCAATTTCACAAAATTATCGCGATGTTTAGGTGTTTCGGCATATAGTCTTACTTTAATTGTGCCTTCGGTAGTTTTAAATTTAATAACTGGTTCCAGATCATTTTTTTTGGCACAAGAGCTTGTAACCAAAATACTTGCTAATAGCAACATGCAAAGTTTTTTCATTTAATTCAAGTTTTAAAAAACGATATAATTTAGCTTTTGAGTAATTTGAAATGCAAATATACGCAATATTTTTTACTGACTTTAAATATCGAAAAGCTTATGCCAAAAATCAAATGCATGTGATTAATAAAATAATTTCTATATTTGCAAACATTCTAAAAATTCAAATTATATGTACGAATCGCTTTTACAGCTCGATACCGTAAAAATTAATTTTTCGGCATCGGGTATGCATATTATTAATATTATACTTGGTTTTATAATGTTCGGAGTAGCCTTAGATATAAAACCGTCGGTATTTATCGATTTAATAAAAAAACCTAAATCAGTAATTATTGGTTTAATTTCGCAAGTTGTAGCTTTACCATTAATCACATTTATACTTGTAGTGCTCTTGGGCAATTTTATTACTCCAACTGTAGCCATGGGAATGATACTTGTGGCTGCTTGTCCCGGTGGCAACATCTCAAATTTTATTTCATCGCTTTCAAAAGCAAATACCGAATTATCCGTTGGACTCACAGCTACCACCACCCTATTTGCCACTATAAGTACTCCGTTTAACTTTGCCTTTTGGGGAGGTTTGTACACAAATTATATCAACAAGTACTCAACGCATGTGTTGCAACCATTGGTCATTGACAATGCACAAATGTTCGAAACTGTTTTTATCCTACTCGGCATACCACTAATTTTAGGTGTTTTGTTTTCAAAGTTTTTTCCAAAAATTACAAAAAAACTTTTCAGACCAATTCAAATATTATCTATTGTGTTTTTTATAGTCATGATAATTTTGGCTTTTGCCAACAACTTTAGTTTGTTTTTAAAACACATTTATTTGATATTTTTCATAGTCTTAATTCACAATGCATTAGCACTTTTTACTGGTTTTGGGTTATCGAGCATTTTCAAATTACCAACTAAAGATATACGCACAATTACCATCGAAACAGGTATACAAAATTCAGGTCTTGGTCTAGTTTTGCTATTTAATCCAAAAATTTTTGCTCCCGACCTTGCAATTGGTGGCATGTTATTTATCACTGCATGGTGGGGTATTTGGCATATAATTTCGGGGTTAAGTTTGGCATTTTACTGGAAAAACAAACCAATTAAAGTAATAGAAAATAAGTAATGCTCCAAAACGAAACAATACTATTAAGAGCCGTAGAGCCTGAAGACTTGGAAGTGCTTTACAAATGGGAAAATGACACTTCCATTTGGGATGTTGGAAATACACGCCAACCTTATTCAATGTATATGTTAAAACAATATATTGATCAGATTGATAAAAATATTTATGAAGCAGGCCAACTCCGATTGATGATAGTGAATAAAATTACAAAAAATGCTATTGGAACAGTTGACTTGTTTGATTTAGATATGCATCATAGCAGAATAGCCTTGGGTTTATATATCGAAAGTGGCAATCAAGGTAAAGGTTACGCCACTCAGACATTACATTTAATTGAAAATTACGTATTTAATTTTCTTCAAATAAATCAACTTTACTGTCAAATATCCATATCCAATATTGCCAGTAAACTCATGTTCGAAAAAGAAAAATATGAAACAAATGGCATTTTAAAAAATTGGATAAAAACACCAAATGGCTACGAAGACATTATTGTATTTCAACGATTTAGAACAACATGAGCTAGGAGTTATGCGTATTGAATTGCGAATTAATTAAAAAAAATCGACAATAATATCTGCAGAATAATCAATATTAATGTCAACCATAAGAGTCGAAAAAAAAAATTAACATCAACAAAACGAATTTTTTTATCAAATAATTTTTTTTGCTTTAGAAAAAACCTTATTTTTGCACTGCTAATTAGTACTAACAAAAATTTAAACAAAAATGGCTTACGTAATTTCAGAAGATTGTATTGCTTGCGGATCTTGTATCAGCGAATGTCCGGTTGACGCAATTGCAGAAGGTGATATCTATGTTATCGACGCAGATGTTTGCACTGACTGTGGTACTTGCGCTGATGTTTGTCCTTCAGAAGCAATCAGTCCGGCTTAATTAAGATTAAACCTAGAAGTTTTTCAAAGGCTGCATGAAATCAAATCATGCAGCCTATTTTGTTAGTCAAAACCGTTTTACATAAACTCTAACTAATTTTACATAACCCAAAATGTAAAATACTGAACAAATGCAGACATAAAAACTACTACTTTTCCACAATATATCGAGTATTGATATTTATGTTATATGTTAAACTTTCGAAGCCAATAATTAAATTACGTATAATTATTACCCTAAATTACGCATTTAACAATATGATTATTAAAATGATTACTCCAAAAAAAACCTTATATTATTGTTTTCATAGATTGAACGTGCCCTTTTTGTAGCAATTTATACAATTCGAATCAAATATTTAAAGAAAACGAGTATAAATATCACAAGTAAACAGACTAAATTTCAATCAAACAAAAACACTTATAACGCTATTTATCAACAACTTAAACATACATTAAAACCTTAAAACGAACCAAATCACTTTTAAAAGAAGATGAACACATATCGATAATACATATTGAAGGAGCAAATCTGCTTATAGTTAAAATGCAAGATTTCTAAAAAACATCAATTTGTCCAACTACAAAATACGAAACTACTACAAGCTTTTATAGAGAGTATTACAACTTGTTCAACGAATAAAAAACCATTTTAAAGGGTATTTTTACAGTATCAATTTTATCAAAAATTCAACTTAGCAGAAGTAGAGTTTTGGTGAAAGTAAAAAACCACATAAAATGAAAACCGTTGGATCATATATATTTATTTTTTTATTCACCTTGCTGGTGACCGAAAAAATGAATGCACAAAACATAAACATTTTGTGGTTCGACGCAGCAGTTACATACACACCAAAATCAGGCGTTTCGGTCATAATTAACCCAACCGACACCTTTGCAATAAATAATGTTTTCACACTCGAATTGTCGGATGCTAATGGTTTATGGACTAATCCTCAACAAATTAAAACACTAAATGAGTTTTACACTCCTGTGATTAATGCCGAATTACCAGCTTCGTTACTCGAAGGCAGGTATAAAATGCGTATTAGATCGTCGAGCCCCGAATG
>CAIWIS010000182.1 GCA_903912795.1 uncultured Bacteroidales bacterium | reverse complement strand
TTTATGGGGTGGATGATTTATAGATTAAAATTGACAACTAATGTAGTTTTATAATAGATTGCTTGCCAGTTCGGATAAAAAACTTCGTTCGCCTTTAACCAAATTAATGTGAGCAAATAAGTTTTGACCATGCATGCGGTCGATCATATATACCAATCCGTTCGAAAACATATCGAGGTATGGCGAGTCAATTTGCTGAATATCGCCCGTAAAAACAATTTTAGTGCCTTCGCCAGCACGCGTAATTATTGTTTTTATTTCGTGAGGTGTCAAGTTTTGCGCTTCGTCAACAATAAAAAAAGTATCGCTTAAACTCCTACCGCGAATGTAGGCTAAGGCTTCAATTACCAACTGCTGACTACGTTGCATCTCTTCAATTTGCCTTATCTCTTTGCCCTGATACGAAAAGTTATGTTTAATGACATTTAGATTATCAAAAAGCGGTTGCATATAAGGCGCAATTTTTTGCTTTTCGTCGCCGGGCAAAAAACCTAAATCTTTGTTAGCCAATGCTACTATTGGTCGAGCAAGTAAAATTTGCTTGTAGTTTTCGTTTTTCTGAAGTGCTGCTGCAAGTGCCAATAAGGTTTTTCCAGTGCCCGATTTTCCGGTAAGAGCAACAAGTTTTATATCATCGTCGAGCAATACATTCATGGCAAAGGCTTGTTCTGCATTGCGAGGTTCAATACCAAAACAGCGCTCTTTTTCAACACGTTTCACTGTGCCTGTAAAAGGATTGTAACGTGCCAAAATACTTGAACGAACACTTTTTAGAACAAAGCAATCTTGTGGCTCTATGTCGGCAGCAAAATCAAGTTCGTCGATTGGCAAATTACCATCGCTGGCATACATTTTATCAATTATTTCAGGCGGTATATTTGTATATGTCTCGTGATTTTTTTCAAATATATTTATGTTAGTAACTTTATCGTTTATATAGTCCTCAGCTTCAATCCCTAACGAAAGCGCCTTCATACGTAAGTTTATGTCTTTCGTTACTAACACCGTTTTTACCGCATTTTTTTTCTCCCGTAAGGTATAAGTTGCAGCAAGTATGCAGTGGTCGGGTGTTTTATCAACAAAAGACTTGACCATTATTTCGGGGTAATCACTTCCTGTAAGAATAAAAAGTCTACCTTTTCCTTTACCTAAATCCACTCCTTTATTGAAAAGGGTTTCGTTAGCAGCTAAATCAAGTTCTCGAGCAAACTCGCGTGCGTTGTAGTTTATTTGTTCGTTTCCTTTTTTAAAATGATCCAGTTCTTCGAGAACTACTATGGGTATGTAAACATCATTTTCTTCAAAATTCCAAATACATTTATAATCGTGAAGTATCACATTGGTGTCCAAAACAAAATTTTTCTTTTTACTCATAATTACTATTCGTTTAAATATCAATATGTTTATGATTTGTTATGCTCAAATAATCGATTTTGTAAATATATGAAATTTCAACTATATACAAACCTTCAAAAAACAAAATCACATATATTAACATTGACTTTGCTCCTAAAAGCTTAAAAACAAGGTCAAAAATGTGTATATTTGCACGTTAATTTATTCAATAACAGATTCAATATTTATTTTTGACATGAAAAATACCGGACTATTCATTTTTTTACTAAGTTTTTTGTTTGTAAGTTGCAGCGATCACGTAGATCCTAATTTCAGTTTTTCGCCCCTAACACCAAAGTGTGGCGAACAAATTACATTTAACAACCTCACCACTGGCGACGAAGACTGGACGGCAGATAGTTGGAACTGGGAATTTGGGGATGACGGCAAGTCAACTTTAAAATCGCCAACACACATTTATCGTAAACCAGGCATATATTCGGTTTCGTTAATGGTTGATTCAAGTAAAAATCTGGTGAAAAAGATGAATATTACTGTTTTTGATAGTATTCCTACTATTCTTGTAAATGTAGATTCGGTTAAGTTTTATCAAACAGTACGTTTTAGTGTTTTAATTTATAATCCGAGTGGCAAAGCGGTTACGTACCAATGGTCAGTATCGAACAATGCTTCACCTGCACTTGACTCTATCACATCAAAAGCAGCTACTATAGATGTATTTTTCAACAAACGCAATTACAATGAAGAAGTGAAATTAAAAGTTACGGTGGGCGACTCTGTGTACAATGTTTCCAAAACACTATACGTTCATGACTATAAGACTAAAAGTATACTTATGGCAAAGAAAGATGGCAAAATTCTTCGTCAACGTATTTTTTTAAACGGTGTTGAAGCGTATACCGAATTGCCTGTAATGGCAGGCAAACACCCTTTTAACATTTATGCAGTAGCCGATAATTTATACGTTTTTGATGCAGGCACTAACATTGCCTACAAGCCAAATTGGATGACCGATACTTCGGGCGATGGTAATATCAGAGCCATTGATTTAAAAGATTTTGTATGGATTGAATTAGCCAATAATCGAAACGCGAGTTCACATTTTGGGTTCTACAACGGATTTGTTACTAACCAACATATATATTGGACCGATTATAGCGAATTTATTTATAGAACGGGTATAAACGAAAAACCGGGCAATTTTGAATGGAAAGGAAGTTCGGATGCTCAAACT
>CAIWIS010000181.1 GCA_903912795.1 uncultured Bacteroidales bacterium | reverse complement strand
TATTAAGGGTTTTACAAGTTGGGAACAGGTGCATGGACGCGGTAGTAATACAGGTGAGCCACATTTTGGTAGTCATGCTTGGCCTTCACTTAATTCGTCGATTCTTACTGTAATTGACGATGCAAAAGTAAAGCCACTACTTGAAGAGCTCCGAGCGCTCGACAAAACATCTGACCTTATGGGGCTGCGTGCTTTTGTTTGGAATGTTGAAGATGGAATTTAAGAAATAGTGTAAAGTGAAAACTTGAGTATTGAGTGACTGAAAAGTTACTCAATACTTGTTTTATACCAACCCGCATACATAGCGTAATTATGCGCTATTTTTCGGTTCATTTCGTTAGTTTTTTCGGGTTCAATTTCTTTTACAAATTTGGCAGGAACTCCTGCCCAAAGTGTATATGGTGGAATGACAGTATTGCTCAAAACTAATGCTCCTGCAGCTACAATTGCACCTTCGCCCACATGAGCATAGTCCAATAAAATTGCACCCATGCCAATCAGCGCATAATTATCAATTTTTGCTCCATGTACAGTTACATTGTGCCCTATCGATACATAATCGCCAATTTCGACAGTTGATTTTTCGTACAAAGTATGTAGTACCGATCCATCTTGGATATTTACATTGTTACCAATTCTTATGGCATTTACATCGCCACGCAATACAGCATTAAACCAGATACTACATCCATCACCAATAACTACATCGCCTACAACAGTAGCGTTTTCAGCCAGATAACAATCATTTCCAATTTGTGGGGTGAACCCTCTTACTTCTTTTATTAATGCCATTTTATTAAATGCTTCTCTTTTTAATTGTTAGTTAACTAACAGTCATTTCGCCACAAATACTAATACTTAGTTTTTGTTTTATTTGTTCGGGTTGTGAGTATTCGCCCAATAAATACATAAGCTTAGTTACAATGGCTTCAATGGTACAATCATAAGCACTCAGCACACCAGCATACATCAAATTTAGACTTGTTTCATATCTTCCCATTTCAACCGACCCTGTACTACACTGACTCCTATTTACTAATATTATACCGCGTTCGTTTGCCGCCTTCAACGATTCGAACAACCATGTTTTGCGAGGTGCATTGCCTGCTCCAAACGATTCGATAACTACAGCTCTTAGATTTGGGATATTTAAAATGGCCTCTACAGTGTGTTGTGTTATGCCCGGAAATAGTTTTAGTATTGCTACGTTTCTATCTGTATTTGTACGCACTTTAAGGTTTCTATCGTGCTCGTTATAATGAATGTAAGTCCGAAAATACTTAATATGCACACCTGCTTTGGCAAGTGGAGGATAATTGTATGAATTAAATGCGTTGAAATGTTCTGCGTTTTTTTTAGTAGTCCGATTGCCACGAAACAAAGTATCTTCGAAAAATATACATACTTCGGGTACAATGGGATGCCCGTTTTCGTAGGCAGTAGCAATTTCAATGGCAGTAAGCATGTTTTCTTTGGCATCGGAACGTAACATGCCAATTGGAAGTTGAGCACCGGTAAAAATGACTGGCTTTGTCAGGTTGTCGAGCATAAAACTCAGCGCCGAAGCCGAATAAGCCATCGTGTCGGTGCCATGCAATATTACAAAACCATCATAATCGTCGTAGTTTTCTTGTATAATAAGTGCCATTTTCTCCCAAACATCCGGATTCATATCCGACGAATCGATAAATGGAATAAATGGGATACTTTTGAAACGAACTCCAATGTCTTTTAGCTCTGGCATAAAATCCTGCAAGCGATTAAAGTCGATCGGACGAAGCGCACCTGTTGTAGGGTCTTCGGACATACTTATCGTTCCACCGGTAAAAATCAGTAATACGGCACTTTTTTTATCCACCACGCTAATTTCTATTTAAAATCGAAGGACAAAGATAATCGAAATATTTTAAAAAGAAATTACTTGGCTTGATAAACCAATTTTACAGTAACAGATGCAGTTTTCTTTTTCGATGATGTGTTAAATGCACCACCCCAACTATAATCTTCCGACGAATTGTATCCTACTATCTGAAAAACGCCTTGGGTCGAATTTACCATATTCCCTAAAGAAGCATCGCCATTGTCGGCTATTGTTTGGGCACGTTGAAGGCCATCTTTTGTGGCTTCGGCAAGCATTTTTATTTTCAAATCGGCCAGTTTTGTATAGTAATACTGTGGCGACATGGATGTAATTTCAATGCCTATGTTAATTAGTTCAGTGATTTCGCGCGATAGTTTTTCTATTTTGGCCACATCGTTGGAGCTTATGCTTACAGTTTGGTTTAATCGGTAGCCATCAAATGTTGAAAAACTAGTGCCTCCAGGACCATTTGTATAAATGTATTCTTTAATTATATCAACGGCCGATAGTGTCATTTCATCCTTTTTTATGCCTTTTTCAATCAGAAATTGTGTGATAATGGCATTGTTCTTTTTAATTTCGGCATAAGCCTCTGTCAACGAATTGTTTTTGGAAGTAAACTGACTTTTCCAAACAATTAAGTCCGATTCAAAGCTACGCTCAGCAAGTCCTGTAACGGTAATTGTATTGCTACTATTGTTTCGGTTAACAAATGCGTACGATGCTATAATTACGGATATTAAAATGACTGCCGAAATAATAATGGTTGGTCGCAAATTGTTTTTGTTCATGTTTGTGAGTTATTAGCGAAAATTAATGCATTATTTTTAATTTTTCTCCAAGACTTAATTTGTTGCTGCTCTTGTTGTTCCATTTTTTTAATTCGGAAACTTTGCAATTGTATTTTTCGGCAATTTCGGATAATGTTTCACCACTTTTTACCGTATGTGTTTTTGTTTTCTTTTTAGCAGCCACTACTTTATTAGTATTGTCTGAAGGAGTTATTAATTTTTGACCAGCTTGAATATTATCTGTAGTCATGTTATTTAGTTCCTTCAATTCTGCTATTTTTATTCCATATTGTTTGGATATGCTTTGAAGTGTCTCACCTTTTGTAACAATATGTGTGCCGTTATTAAGCAGTTTGTTTTCTGATAAAATTTTCTGTTCTGTTTTTACTGACTCTGTTTTTTCTTTTGCCGGAGTTTCAAAAGTTTTTGTTTGTGCTTTTTCAGTTTGTATGTTTTCAGCTACAGTTTGTTGGCTTATAAGTAAACGTTGCCCTTTGAAAATGCTGCTGTTTTTCAATTTGTTTATTTCCTTGATGTTATCAATACTTACAGCATATTTTTTTGAAATGCTAAAAAGAGTTTCGCCCTTTTGTACCGAATGGTAGATAGTCGATTGACTGCTTTTTTCTTTTGTAGTTGTTGTCGTAATTTCGGATGGTTGAGTAGTGCTAACTATTTCTTTTGTAGGTTTTTGCTTTGCTTTTTGAATCACTTCAATATGTTGTTCGTCTTTTATTTTTAAGCGTTGTTTGAGTGCCAAAAAATCTTTTTTCAAATTATTTTTCTTTTTTAGTTGAGAAATACTCATTCCATATTTGTCGGCAATGCCGGATAATGTTTCGCCCGATTTTACGGTGTGGTATTTAGCTGGAATCGTTTTTTTAACGATAGTTGTGGCTGTAGTAGGGATGCTGTTTTCGGCGGTTGTATCGGCTTTTAAAGAAGTCTGATTAAGGATTTTAGTACGATACGTTTGCGTGTTTTGTGTTGAACGTGCCATCAACGTATCCAACTGTATAACCCTTCCTGCTTTTACAAACCTACGTGAATAATAATCGGCTTCGGAATTCGAAATTGAAATACCTACACTCGAAGCAGAGTGTATAAAATCAAAATTTCCGTTTTCGTGTTTCGAAACTACCATTCCTACATGTCCCACTCGGCTTCCACGCCGACGACCATTGTAAAAAACCAAATCGCCAGGCGTAATATCTTCTTTGCTAACAGTAGGTACTTGTTCGGCTTGGTCCGATGACGAACGTCCTAATTTGATGCCAAAATTCCGAAAAACGAAGGAAGTAAAACCAGAACAGTCGAAAGAGTTTGGCCCGTCATTTCCACCCCGGTAGGGTGAGCCTAAATAGGATTTGCTAAAATTTATAATGGAATCAATCAATGAAATATTGGGCGTATATATTTGAGTGTAATCCGACTGATGAGTCGATGCTGAATCGGTCTGAAATGTTGTATGTTCCTGACTAAGTATGCTTTGCGAACTGAGTATCAGTAAGTAAAAAAAGAGGATTTTTTTGATAAATGTCATGCTGAATCGATAAGTGTATTTTAGTTCTATACAACAAAGATAGCTTTTTGAAGCGAGAAATCCGAATTGAATGAGCTAATTTAACCCAAATTAAGGTTGATGTTGGCAATTTTATTTTTCAATACAACAGACAACTGAATGGTTTTTTTATGCAATTTTGGAATTGAATTATCGAAAATATTCCGTAATTTTGCAGGGCAATTTAATGGATTCATATAAGTTATATGTTTGTCTTCTTAATATGATTTTTGATTTACTTTTGTGTACTTGTGTGGTTTATTATTTCAGAATTACTTTAACATTCAAATTTAGTTTATAATGGCAAAACCTTTTATTTTTCAAGAAACTTTTCCGATGGGAAAAGAAAAAACAGAATATTACTTGCTCACTAAAGAGCATGTGTCGGTTTCGGAGTTCGACGGACAAGAAATTTTAAAAATAGAACAAGAGGGTATTGCTAAACTTGCCCGCACTGCTATGCGCGACTGTGCTTTTTTGCTTCGTCCCGAACATCAAAAACAAGTTGCAGCTATTTTGGACGATCCCGAAGCTAGCGAAAACGATAAATACGTGGCTGTAACCATGCTTCGCAATGCCGAAATTGCTGCCAAAGGCGTACTTCCATTTTGTCAGGATACAGGTACTGCTACTGTTTATGCCAAAAAAGGAAATAATGTTTGGACTAATGGCAACGATGAGGAGGCTTTGTCGCAAGGTATTTACGAAACATATACCGAAGAAAATTTGCGTTACTCGCAAAATGCTGCTCTTAATATGTACGACGAAGTAAATACGGGTACTAATTTACCAGCACAAATCGACTTGGTGGCCAGTCATGGTAACGAATATAAATTCCTGTTTATAGCTAAAGGTGGTGGATCGGCCAATAAATCGTATTTATTTCAGGAAACGAAAGCATTGCTGAATCCTGTTTCGCTCGAAAAGTTCCTAACCGAAAAAATGAAAACCCTAGGTACAGCTGCTTGTCCGCCTTACCACATTGCGTTTGTCATAGGTGGAACGTCGGCCGATGCTTGTATGAAAACAGTAAAGCTTGCTTCTACAAAATATTACGACGAATTACCTACCGAAGGTAATGAACTTGGACAAGCATTTAGGGATGTAGAAATGGAGCAAAAAATCCTAAAACAAGCACAAGCATCGGGTTATGGAGCTCAGTTTGGAGGTAAATACTTCGCTCACGATATTCGTATTGTTCGTTTGTCGCGTCATGGCGCTTCGTGTTTTGTTGGGATGGCTGTTTCGTGCTCTGCCGATAGAAATATAAAAGCAAAAATTAATAAAGACGGACTTTGGATAGAAAAGATGGAAGAAAATCCAGGTAAATTTATTCCTGAGAACTTGCGCAATGCAGGTGAAGGTGATGCTGTGAAAATTGATCTGAATCAACCAATGAGCGAAATATTGGCCAAACTTTCAGCTTATCCGGTATCCACACGTTTATCCCTTTCGGGGACTATTGTTGTAGGTAGGGATATAGCACATGCCAAACTCAAAGAATTGATTGATGCTGGTCAGCCATTGCCTCAATACGTAAAAGATCACCCTATTTATTATGCAGGCCCAGCTAAAACGCCTAAAGGCATGGCTTCGGGTTCGTTTGGACCAACTACAGCAGGTCGTATGGATTCCTATGTAGATTTATTCCAACAACACGGTGGCAGTCTTATAATGATCGCCAAAGGTAACCGTACACAACAAGTAACTGATGCTTGTAATAAGTATGGTGGCTTCTATTTAGGTTCAATTGGTGGACCTGCAGCTATTTTAGCAGAACAGAATATTAAAAAAGTGGAATGCTTGGAATATCCAGAGTTAGGTATGGAAGCTATTTGGAAGATAGAAGTAGTGGATTTTCCAGCTTTTATTTTGGTCGACGACAAAGGAAATGATTTTTTTAAACAAATAAAATCGAACGTAATTTGTTGATAATAAAATATATTGCTTAGTTGGGTTTTCTGATATATTGGGTTTTTAAAGAAAAATTCAAATAGCTATTTGTCAATTAAAAAAATGTCCGTATATTTGCACCCGCTAAGGCAAAATGGCGTCATAGCTCAGTTGGTAGAGCAAAGGACTGAAAATCCTTGTGTCCCCGGTTCGATTCCTGGTGACGCCACAAAAAAACAGTTACATGAAAATGTAGCTGTTTTTTGTTTTGACCTACTTCAAGTGATTATTTAGGCTCATTGTAAATTCGTGAATTTTGTACTGTCAATGCATAACATTTTGCAAATGTATCTAGCACGGATGCGGTTTACTTCTGATAAAATAGAATGAAAAATAAATTTGGTCGGCAGATGGTCGGCAATTATTTTAAAACAGAAACGCTAAACCCCTTATTAACAGGACTTAGCGTTTTTAATCTGCGGTACGGACGGGACTCGAACCCGCGACCTCCGCCGTGACAGGGCGGCATTCTAACCAACTGAACTACCGAACCAGGTAGCATTATTTTTCTAATGCGGTGCAAAGATACGGCAATTTTTTAATTCTGCAATAGTTAAAATGAAAAAAAATGATTTTTTTTGGAAGAAATTTCTAAGTGCCTGTTAATAAGTATAGCTGTAGATGCTATTGTTTGGGTGTTTTTGCAATAATTTGTTTATCTGAAAAGTGGTTTCGAATTAAATTGTTATCTTTGCACCCCGTTTATATAAAAATTGATAGAAATGAATTTGAATGATAATACAGCAATCTTATTAATACATTGTCCGGATAAACCTGGAATATTAGCAGCAGTTACCGAATTTATTAACCAACACAAAGGAAATATTCTTTATCTCGACCAATACGTTAATCGTGAAGACAAAATATTCTTTATGCGGGTGGAGTGGGAGCTAAGCAATTTTCAGATTCCAAAGGATAAGGTCGAAGAGTATTTTCAAACTTTATTGGCCAATAGATATAATATGATTTTCCGATTGTATTTTGCTGACACAAAGCCTCGTATGGCAATTTTTGTTTCCAAAATGTCACATTGTTTGTACGATTTGCTTTCGCGCTATGCTATGGGCGAATGGCATGTTGAAATTCCGGTTATTATTAGCAATCATCCCGATATGGAGGATGTGGCTAAACGTTTTGGCATTGAATACCATTATTTACCCGTAACCAAAGACACAAAAGCAGCTCAAGAAGCTAAACAGTTGGAGATTTTAAAACAGCATAAAATCACTTTTTGCGTGTTGGCACGTTATATGCAAGTACTTTCGGCTGAGTTTATCGAAAACTATCCTGACAGAATTATAAATATACACCACTCGTTTTTACCAGCATTTGCCGGAGCAAAACCGTATCATGCAGCACACGAACGTGGTGTTAAGATTATTGGTGCAACGAGCCATTATGTAACCAGCGATTTGGATGCAGGCCCAATTATCGAACAAGGAGTTACGCATATTTCGCACAAGGATACCGTGGAAGAGTTGATACGCAAAGGACGCGATTTGGAAAAGATAGTACTTTCGCATGCTGTCGAAAAACACATTGAACGTAAGATTCTGGCATATCAAAATAGAACAATCGTTTTTCAATAGTCATAAGCTTAGAACACAAATAACGCAAATAACGCAAATTTTCACAAAAAAGATATTCTACTTTGTGGAAATTTGCGTTATTTGCGTTCTAAACTCTTTATGTCAATAACTATTTGTTATTTAGCAACTCGCTCGAGCCACTTTACCATAGCAAGCATTACAAGCATCGAAGCCAGACAAACCGATACAAATACTGTCCATGTAATTGATATGGAGATATTTTCGTACATCATGGCACCTAAGAATAAAGAGAAGTTACCTACCGCTGTCGCAGTCAACCATCCACCTTGCATTAAACCTTGCATGTGCGCAGGAGCCACTTTCGATACAAATGAAAGTCCTAAAGGCGAAATGAATAATTCAGCAATAGTAAGAATAAAATATACTGCGAAAAGCAACCATGGTGTTACGCGTTGAACTTCGGGAAGTCCACCTTCAGCTACAGTGTCTTTCAGTAAAGGTAATCCCACCGATCCTACGGCCATTATAACAAATGCAAATGCCGCAATACCCATACCTATAGCAATTTTTTTAGGTGTTGATGGCTCTTTTCCTTTTTTTGCCATTGCGCTAAAAATTGCAATTACAAGTGGTGTAAGAAATACCACTAAGAAAGGATTAATGGATTGGAATATTTCAACCGAATTAAAGATGCCACCTAAATGAGTGTAGTCTTTGGCAAACATAGTAAGTGTTAAACCATTTTGGTGGAATGAGAACCAGAAGAAAATAACAACACCAAATACAGCTAATAGTGCATATATGCGTTGTTTTATTTCTTTGGCATCTTGTTTTATTTCGTCCAAGGATATCGAAGATTGAGTATTTGTTTTCGATTTTGGATTTGGTAAAATGTGTTTTGTAAATAAAAAAATCAGTAAGGAAATTGACATGGCCACTACAGCTGTAAGAAATGCGTAATGAAAACCAGTATTGAATGCATCAAGGTAATTAGTTGCAAATTCAGCTAAATTTGAAGGCATTACACCATTTGAAACGGTTGAAGCTAATTCGGTGAAACGTCCACTAATAACTTCTTCACTCATTTTCCCATCTAAATATTGGTGACAAAGACCAGGAAGATCGGAATTGTACGAATAACCTTGCATGCCTACAAAGGTATTACGAACCCATGTTGCCAAAAATGGAGCAAACATGGCACCTATATTGATAAACATATAAAAAATTTGGAAACCTGAATCGCGTCTGCTTCTAAACTCATCATTGTCGTACATTTGACCTACCAATGCTTGAAGATTGCCCTTAAATAATCCATTTCCAAAAGCAATTACCAAAAGCGCAGCTAATGCAATATACTTAGTAGTGATAAGAGCAGGCATTGCTAAAAATACATATCCAGCTGCCATAATGACCAAACCTGCTATGATTGTACCTTTGTAATTTTGTAGTTTGTCGGCTATAGTACCTCCTACTAATGCTAAAATGTAAATTGCTCCGTAAAAAATTGAATATAAGGTGCCTGCTTCGGTGCCCGTTATATTGAATTTCGACATGAGGAATAATGTGAGAATTGCCATCATGGTATAGAAACCAAAGCGTTCGCCCATGTTAGCTAAAGCTGCTGGAATTAATCCTTTAGGATGATTTTTTAACATAAAGTTGTTTGTGTTATTGTTGTTAATAATTTTTTTGTGCGACAAATATAATCAAAAATGTTAGAATCGTAAATATTTATACAGCATTTGAATCATAATTATCATAAAAAGCAACTTCAAACGTATTGATTCTTTGCAAAAAACTTTATAAACTTTATAAACATTTCAAACCTTATAAAGTAAAAAAACACTATCTTTGCAACTCAAAAAAAATAAAAAACCATTTGTAAGGTTCAACAAACATGATTAAAGTAACATTCCCCGACGGTTCGGTGCGCGAATTTGCCAAAGGCATTACCGGACTTCAATTGGCTGAAAGTATCAGCTCACGACTTGCACAAGAGGTGCTTGCCATCACAGTAAACGAACAAATTTGGGACTTAAGCCGTCCTATCGAAATTGATGCAGCCATAAAACTGCATAAATGGGACGACGAAGAAGCAAAACATGCCTACTGGCATTCGTCGGCTCACCTTATGGCCGAAGCGCTTCAGGAATTGTATCCGGGCATGAAATTCGGAATTGGGCCAGCTATCGAAAACGGCTTTTACTACGATGTTGACCCAGGAACGGCAGTGATTAAAGAGGGCGACTTAGCAACTATCGAAGCAAAAATGGTGGAATTGGCTGCTCGCAAAGAACTCATTGTTCGTAACGATATTAGCAAAGCCGAAGCTCTTAAAAAATTCGAAGATAAAGGCGACGAATATAAAGTAGAACTTATCAGTGCTTTAGAAGACGGTACAATAACTCTATACTCACAAGGTAACTTTACGGATCTTTGTCGTGGACCTCACTTGCCAAATACGGGCGAAATAAAAGCCATCAAGCTACTCAGCGTAGCCGGAGCATACTGGCGTGGCGACGAAAAACGTAAAATGTTGACTCGTATTTACGGTATTACTTTTCCAAAAAAGAAAATGCTCGATGAGTATTTAGTATTGTTGGAAGAAGCTAAAAAACGTGACCATCGTAAAATAGGAAAGGAACTGGAATTGTTTACTTTTTCCGAAATGGTTGGAAAAGGTTTGCCATTGTGGTTGCCTCGTGGTACTGCTTTGCGATTGCGCTTAGAGGATTTTTTGAAAAAAATTCAACGACGATTCGATTACGAACAGGTAATGACACCGCATATCGGCAACAAACAATTGTATGTAACTTCGGGTCACTACGCCAAATATGGAAAAGATTCGTTTCAACCAATTCATACTCCTGAAGAAGGCGAAGAATATTTATTGAAACCTATGAATTGTCCGCATCACTGCGAAATTTATAAATACAAGCCACGTTCGTATCGT
>CAIWIS010000180.1 GCA_903912795.1 uncultured Bacteroidales bacterium | reverse complement strand
GAATATCAACCCAGTTTTTATGAATTTACGAAAGATACTAAATGGGACTGGCAACAAGATAACGAAGGAAAACCTTTTGGTAAAACACGTACCACCATCATCAGACTGGACAAGGCGGTTTTCGCCATTGCCAATAATTTTGCGTCTTCAAATATTGCCCGGGTTTTGGGAAATAAAACCGACGAGACTTATTTTGACGAATCGGCTTCATTGATGTTAAAAACCATAAAAGAAAAACATTGGGATCCTAAAACCGGATTGTTTTACAGTGCCAATCCTGCTGATTATGCTTTGGCTACCGAATCGCCTTGTTATGACAGTTTTATGCCTTTTATGTGGCAATTGGTGAAGGAAAAAAGCTATCAAAGAAGTTTTGATAAATTTTTCGATCCGGCATGGTTCTGGTCTGATTTCCCAATTTCGACAGTTTCTAAAACTTGTCCAATGTATTGGTCTGGAAATTGTATTGCGGGTCCAACCTTTAGCTCGGTTGAAAAACCGCACGATTATGATTGTTCCTGGAATGGTCCTACCTGGTTTTTCTCTAATGGCTTGATGTGTGAAGCACTTGGATCAGTGGTACTTAATTCGACAACAAACAATATGAAGGGAAAGTGGATGGATTTCTTTGGTCGTTGGTCGGATATGCATTATGCATATGGCGATAAAACGGTGCCTTGCGCTACCGAGCACAACCGTTCAACGGATGGAGCACGTTTTAGTCGCCGTTTCGATTATTTCCACAGCAACTGGATCGATCCATTTATGCGTTATTATTTAGGTATTCAAATTGATGATAAAGGAAACTTTGAGTTTAATCCTTTTACCAACGAAGAATTTGAGATAAACGACATTTCCATTATGGGAAAGAAGTATTCCTTTTCTCAACAAAAAGTTGAAAACACCTTCGTTCGAAAAGTATTTGATTCAAATATGACGGAAATAAGTAGAAAAACGATTAAACCTTGAGTCAGAAAAACGATCAAACGTTAATATGAAACAAACTACTAAATGCAAGTGGATATTGCCGGGATTGGCATTATTAGCACCATCTATTCAGGGAAGTGTCTCGGCACAAATAACAACTAAAGTTCCCAAAAAGAATGTGTTGTTTATCGCCATTGATGATATGAAACCACTTTTAGGCTGTTATGGCGACCCGATTGCCAAAACACCTAACATGGATAAGTTGGCTTCAAAAGGTACACTTTTCACCCTTGCTTATTGTCAGCAAGCTGTTTCGGGACCTACCCGTGCCAGCTTGCTCACCGGCTTACGTCCCGATCATACTAAAATGTGGGATATGACCGAACGTTTTCGCGCAGTGAATCCGGATAAAGTAATTATTCCCCAAAATTTCAGAGCGAACGGTTACGAAACGGCCGGTATTGGAAAAATATTCGACCAATCGCACGTTCCGGGTAAAACGAATGATGTACTCTCGTGGTCGGTTCCGTATATGGATCAGGCCGATTACTTCGATAAAAACGTTGAGCCGCCTACTGGATACCGGGGCGAATATCAGTCTCCCGAAATTCGCGAAACCATGAAAACAAAAGGTGAGAAATATGTTCAGCAAAATATGTTTTTTGCTACCGAGTGTGTGGATGTACCTGATGGTGCTTATAAAAATGGTGCGATAACGAATGGAGCCATACAGTTTATCGACCGGTATAAGGCTGACAAGCCATTTTTCCTGGCTGTCGGATTTCAAAAACCACATTTGCCTTTTGTAGCGCCGAAAAAATATTGGGATTTGTATAAACGCAAGGAAATGCCCTTAGCAAAGTTTAGTCAGAAAGCCGATGGAAGTCCTGATTTTGCCTATACCAATTCGGGTGAATTACCTCAATACTCCGATATCCCAGCTGCGGTGGAGTTTTCGGACATTCGAAACATGGTGATGAAAGACGACAAAGCTCGTCAATTGATACATGGTTATTATGCTTGTGTCAGCTATACCGATGCACAAATCGGGAAAGTGATTGCAGCACTCGAAAAGAAAGGAGTTTTGAACAATACCATCATTGTGCTTTGGGGCGATCACGGCTGGCATTTGGGCGACCACGGATTGTGGTGCAAACATACTAATTTCGAACAAGCCACGCATTCTCCGTTAATTATTTTCGACCCTTCCATCAAATCGTCGAAAGTAAACACGCCCGTTGAGTTTGTCGATATTTATCCAACATTGTGTGAGCTGGCAGGAATATCGAAACCCGAAAAATTGGATGGTATCAGTTTGGTATCAGGGATGAAGAGTCCGAAAACAATGACCAAAAAATATGCTGTTAGCCAATATCCGCGAGATGAAAACAAAATGGGATATTCCCTTCGGGATGGGAAATACCGTTATACCATTTGGGTAGAATGGAAAAACAAAGTTTCGAGCTTCGATAAAATCATTGCCGAAGAACTTTACGATTACGAAAAAGATCCTCTTGAAACGGTTAATCAAGTGAATGCAAAAAACTATGCAACAATTGCCAAAACGATGAAAAAGTATATGGCGGAGTATCTTCAATTACAAAACAAATAAAAGTAATGTCATGAAAAAATTCAGTATCCTATTTTTCTTCATTAGCCTCTTTGCTTATGCCTCAGCCGATGAGGTTCAGGTAATTGCTGATAAGTACAGAACGTGGATAGTCGGTTCTGAAAGCCCAGACTATTCAAATCCATTGATAAAAGAAAGGTTCAGAGCCATTCTGGATGCCGCCCAAAAGGCGCACGAGTTTTATAACAAATACGATTTTTCGAATACCGAACTTTACGATTTGGTTGGTGAGAAGGATAAAAAACAAAAAATTAAATCAGGTCAGGAGAAACAACCCAAAAAAGATAATTCAGAACAGGATAGTCCTCGCAAAATATTTAGCGACATGTTGTTTCCCTTATCGTTGGCCTACCATGTGAAAGGAGATAAATCCAATCGTAATCCAGACTATCATAGTCGTTCTACATTGAAACAAATCTTGGATGTGTTCGAATATCTGAATGAAAGAGGATGGGTAAAGGACATGAAGTTGGGTGTTAAAACCTCTAATTATAAAGATAATGGATTTGTTGAATATGGTGGATCCGATGCAGCATTAGGTGGTTTAGGTTTTCCGCTGTCGGTATTTCTTATGAAAGATGAGTTGCAAGCCAAAGGCTTGTTTGATAAAGAACTCCAAATGGTTAATTGGATGAGTCAGTCGGTTGGTCCGGCTTTCGATACGCCCATTTTATGGGAAGAACCGGGGTTTAACGCCGATGGAATTCGAGCTTTCTTTAATCAACGTTTGTGTTATATTTTCTGCTTACCACAGGATAGTCCGGAACGCGAAAAGGAGATGCTTTATTTTCAAAAAATGATGAATAAATCGCTCAAAATTGCCTATAGTTGGAACGATATGATTAAGCCCGATTACGTTGGTTATCATCACAAAAATCCGTATATGAGTGCTTATGCTGTTCATGGTTTCCATTCGGCAGCCATTTATTGTTATTTATTGAACAATACCAAGTATCAGGTGAGCGATGAAGTTGTTGCCAACTTGTCGAACGCATTGCTTGCTTACCGGATTTATTCCAATAAATACGATGTGCCCCGCTCTGTTACAGGTCGATTTCCTAATAAATTAAATACTTTGCAGGAGAACTTTCCGGCATTTATGTATATGGCTAATCTTAAAAGTAACCCCTTGAGTTCACAATTGAAAGCTGCTTTTATGCGCCTTTGGAACCCAACGAACCAATCATTTAAGGCGGATTTTTTGACCAATGTCGAATCATCTATCTGTTATTTTGGATCATTAGGGGCATTGGAAGAATGTAATAAGCTGGTTGTCGAAAATATAAAACCGGAAGCAGATCCTAATGGCTATTGGTTTTATCCCTATGCGGGAATGACCATCTATCGGCAACAGAATTGGATGGCCGGATGGAAAGGCGTAAGCAAATACATTTGGGATTACGAAGGCACAGCTGTTCAAAACCGTTTCGGGCGTTTCAATGGTTCGGGCGTATTACAAATCTATGCTTCGGGCAATCCGGTATCGGCTGCGGCCAGTGGTTACGAAATTGATGGTTGGAACTGGTGTCGGCTGCCGGGTGCTACTACGTTCGATATGCCCGCCGAAGCCATGTTTACAGGCAAACACCGTAATTTTGTTCCCGAAACTTATTTGGGTGGCGTGAAGTTTAATGAACGTTGCGGTTTGTGTGCCATGTCGTATCAGGATCCGCAAAGTTCGTTGCGTGCCAATAAAACCTTGTTTTTTATTGATAATTACATTTTTGCACTTGGGAGCGATATTTCCTGCACGAATGAAATTTATCCGGTTCAGACCACCATAACTCAGCTTGGAATTGGCTCTGGAAAATCGAATAGTTTCTTTAATAATAAGATAGTAAAAGGCACAAATGCTAATATGGAAGTTGCTGAATGCAATTCCATTAGTTATGTCGATGCCAAAGGTCATTCCTATTATTTTCCGAAAGGAGCAAATCTGACATTTGCCCGAGCCGAACAAAACGAACCACTTGAACGAGGAAAAGCCACCAAAGCAGGAAATTATGAAACCTGTCGGATTATTCATGGAATTAATCCACAATCTGCCGGTTATCAATATGTAATTGCTATAAATGGTGGCGAAAAAGAAACCAAAAATCTGGAGCAAAATTTTGATAAGTTTTTCCGTGTTGATCAACAAGATGCTGTTGCTCATATTGTAACTTATCTGCCCGAAAACGCCACCGCTTATGCCGTACGTAAAGCCGGTAATAAGCTAAAATCCAACTTATTGAAAAGTGTGGATACACCTTGCATGTTTGTACTAAAATCCGACAAACAGACTTGTGTCCTTTCGCTATCAAATCCAGAATTCGGTAGAACGGATAAGTTTTATACTTTCAGTCAGGTTGACCGTGAAAACCCCGAAATCTTTAAAGCCAAAAGCCAAATTTGTCCGGTAAGATTGGTGTTGAAAGGCGAATGGAAACTTGAAAAAGAATCGTCCGAGGTGAAAATTATTGCGGCACAGGATACCGAAACAGTGATTCAGTTTAACTGTTTTGATGGAAAAACAATTTCAATCCAACTAATTCAAAAATAATCAAATACATGAAAAAAGAAGTAATTTTAAGTACAGCACTATTCTCAATTACAATTGGAATTAATGCAAAGCAAAAAAATGAACAACCCAATATTCTACTGTTAATAAGCGATGAACACAATGCTAATATAATGGGTTGTGATGGCAATCCATTAGCGCGAACACCGACATTGGATGGCTTGGCCAAATCAGGAATTTATTTCAATTCGTTTTATTGCAGTTCGCCACAAAGTGTGCCTTCACGTCAAAGTCTGACAACCGGAAAATATGTGTCACACCACAATGTATGGGGAAATACTCCGGGAGTTCCGGAAGGAACACCTTCACTTGCGCGTTTACTGAATGCGGTTGGATACGAATCGTATCTCTCTGGTAAAATGCATTATATGGGTGTCGGAAATCATGGATTTATTGTTCTAGATGATCAGGAAAAGAAAAAGAAGGATGGTGAACTCGAAGTGGAGACTTTTAATGGTGGGAAACGAAAACGTATTCCGGCTGATTATTTTCCGGATAATAAAGGTCAGCTCGGTAAAGAATTCAGGGACTTGGGCGGGGTGGATAAACCCGTTGGTAGTGGAGATAGAAAAGTGTCGGGAGCCGTAATTGATTTTATTCAAAACAGGAAAAAGAGTGAGAAGCCCTTTTTTGTAACTATGGGTTTGTCGGCACCTCATTATCCGCTCACCGTTCCAAATAATTTATTGCAAAAATACAAAGGGAAAATTCCGCCCCCTGAAATACCGGTCGGCTATTTGGAAAACCTGCCACTGAATTATCGCCACTTGCGTTATGACCGAAAACTCGAGAACTTACCGGAAGAAACTGTAAAATTAGCCCGCGAATGTTATTATGCCAAAGTAGAATGGATGGATTCAGTTATGGGTACGGTGATTGAAACCATGCGTAAAAGTCCGCTGTACGAAAACACGATTATCATTTATATGTCCGATCATGGCGAAAATATGGGCGAGCACGGTATGTGGTGGAAAAATACACTTTACGATACCGGAAGCCGTGTACCATTAATAATCAGTTATCCTAAAAAATGGAAAGGCGGACAAATTCGGAGTGGAGCGGCTGGGAATGTAGATTTGGTGCAAACCATTGCCGAAATGGCCGGTGCCAAAACGCCAAACGATTGGGATGGAAATTCTATGCTAAACTGGATAAGTCAACCGAATACAAAATGGAAAGATTTGGCGATTACTGAATATTACGGCCCTTATCTCTCATCGGGCATGTCGATGATACGCATGGGTGAGTGGAAATACGTGTACCATACCCGTGCTGATGAAAGACACCCGGCAGAAATGGAACTTTTCAATATGAAAACTGACCCCAAAGAACTTCATAATTTAGCCAAAGAACCTTCACAACAAAAACGTTTAAAAGAAATACATGCTGTATTGGTAAAACAATTGGGAGAAGATCCGGAACAGTCAGAACTTCGTTTCAGAAACGGAGCAGTACCGGATAATCCGAATCCTTCAAAATAATGATAACAATCCATAGTCGATAGACTATGGCAAAGCGGTTGGATTGTGATTTAAAAAAGAGCAGACAAAGAGCTAAAGCTCCTTTGAATTGTTCATTTTTTATTTATTCAACATGGTTGAAAGTATTTTCAACACCAGAAAAGGGCATTTACTGATGAAGAGTCGTAATTTTGTACAAAATAAAAACAGGATAGGGATTTTTGATAAAAAAATGAGATCAACACTGTTAGGTGTTTTAGTTTCAAAGTTATCTTAATACAATCAATTATAAGGATATGAAAAAAACATCTCTTTTATTTCTACTTTCTTACTTCTTCCTTTCTGTAACGCATGCTCAGATGGACAAACAACTGCTGAATTTTGGTCAGGGAGCAAATTCCAAAGGAAAACCCTCTTTAGCGATAAGTGGCAATAAGGCATATATTCTCTACACTTCTGCCAATAATATGGGTAAAATCTGCACGTACGACCTGCTAACAAATGAAAGTGAATGGTCAGGTGAACTGTTCCCTACGATTGGAGCTACCGATGCCAGTCACAACAATGCCGCTATGGCCATAGATGGAAGTGGCTACATACATGTGTGGATAGGAATGCATAATCATCGAATGAAATACTGGCGCTCCAATTCTCCCCGCGATATTCATAATTTTACCGATTGTAGTGCTCAAATGCCCTGGTATGATCATTCTGGAATCGATGAAAAAAGATATACGTATCCAACTACCACTACGGCTTCAAACGGAGATGTTTTTGTGATTCTTCGTAGAACCGCACTTTTTATGAAAGGAGGAGTTGTAAGAGAGGCTGAACATGACGAAAAACAGGATCTTTATCACTGGAATAATAAGAAAAAAACGTGGACGGCAGATCTTTTGCTGAAACAAGAGGGTAAAAATGCCTACATGAGTAAACTGTACGCTGATAACAAGAATAATATTCATATCGTAACAGCCTGGTCACAACTTCATCATGGCAATAATACCTATCAGCGTGGAACCTATCTGAGGTACGATAACAATATCGGTTCGTATTCCAAGGCAGATGGAAAAGTAGTAACGATTCCTGCAGGGGTGGATATTAACCCCGCTGATGTATTCTTTCCGGGAGAAAAAGCTTGGAATGATACCATTTGTGAGATTCAAACACCGCAAGTAGTGGTTAATGGAGCCGGAAAGCCGATAATTACCGTGCCAATCAATACAAATTTCAGCCCCTACAAGCCTAAATTCGAATTAAATATCATACGTTTTGATGGCAAGATCTGGGTTCGCCAGAAAAATGTGTTGAGCGATTTGAAAAACTACGAACATCCGCCTTTGGCCTCCTCTTCCAAAAGAGTCAGTATCTATGCCCGAAATACATCGGCTTATGTTCTGAAATCGGCCGATAACGGAGCGACATTCCCGACAAATGAGAAACTGAAGTCCGGTGGCGAACCCGTAGATGTTATCAATTTAGATGCTACTACAGATATTTATATCACGTTCTCATCTCTATTCAAAGTGGTTTATTAGATCTCATTGCATAAAGAGTTTAAGAGGGGTGAGTCAAAATCTCCCTTCTTAAGCTCTCATTTTTAAAATATATCGAGTTACAAAGATACACGAGAATGAATCTACAAAAAGCAAGACTGACTACTATAGGATTGGTAGCACCATTCGGTTTCTTGTCAGCACAGCAGACCAAACCCAATATCGTCTATATTTTTACAGACCAGCAAACGGCCGAGGCCATGAGTTGTGCCGGCAATAATGACCTGAAAACTCCAAATATGGATCGGTTGGCAAAAGAGGGGGTGCGTTTTGAGAATGCCTATTGTGCAGCTCCATTGAGCGGACCATCCCGGGCATCGATGTTTACGGGGATAATGCCACATGAGGCAGGGGTTTTGGTAAATGGTGCCGCCATTGACGAGAAATACAGTAGACAGACTTTGGGTAATTTATTGCAGCAGACTGGGTACGAATGTGCCTATGGGGGCAAATGGCATCTGCCCGAGAGCGATGTAAGTAGCCAGTTTGGTTTCAGAAATATTCATAATCACGGTGATATTGGTTTGGCAGACAGCTGTGTCGCATTTCTGAAATCGAAACACGCGAAGCCATTTTTCCTCGTAGCATCGTTCGATAATCCTCATAATATTTGCGAGTATGCCCGTAAACAGGAGTTGCCCTATGCTACCATCGATGAACCTGCTTTAGAGAAATGTCCAAATCTGCCTTCGAATTTTCAGCCCTCACCCTACGAGCCTGAAGTCATCCGTACCATTCAACAAAATAGTTTTAAATTGTATCCAACGGTCAATTATGTACCCGACGATTGGCGCAGGTATCGCAATGCTTATTACCGTTTGGTGGAGCATGTCGATAAGGAAATAGGCAAAGTGATGGCTGCCATTTTGAACAGCGGACTGGAGCGCAATACAGTTGTGATTTTCTCTAGCGATCACGGAGATGGAACCGGAGCACATCAGTGGAATCAAAAGTCGGTACTTTTCGAAGAGGCTGTGCATATTCCACTTATCGTACGTTTGCCCGGTAAAAAAGACCAAGGCCTGGTCGTTCCACAAATTGTAAACAATGGTACCGACCTTTTTGCCACCATTTGCGACTATTCGGGTACGGATTTGCCTGATTACGCTTCAGGTAAGAGTCTGCGTACCATCGTTGAGGGAAAGGTCAAAACCGAAATACATGATTATATCGTGACCGAAACCCGTTTCGATGAAGAGGGCACGCTAGGTTGGATGGTCCGTACACCAAGCTATAAATATGTCATTTATCCATTGGGCCAATTCAGAGAACAATTGTTCGACATCAAAGCAGATAAAGGAGAGCAGGTGAACCTCGCCATTGAGCAAAAATATTTCAATATATTAAATCAACACCGAAAGTTACTGCTCGAGTGGGCTCAAAAAAACAATGATAAAAACCTTTCTAAAATAATTCCAAAAGCAATCTAACAAAAAAGTAAATAATCCTTATATAACTACCCGATGAAACAACATATTAAATTCATCTCATCACTAATTTTATTTAGTTCTTTTTTTCTTTCTAAAAATACTCTGTTTTCTCAGTCACAGTCAGATTTGGTCTGGAAAGAGGTGAATGGCATATCCATGCCAATTCCTCCAAAAGAGCATCCGCGACTTTACCTTCGCTCAAAACAAGTGGCTGAGTTGCCGGTCCGAATGAAGGATCCGGAGTTAGCGAAAGTTTGGGAAGAGTTGAATATAATGAAGGCGGATCGTAAGCCCAACGAAATTCCGGCAACGAAAGATTGGCGTTACTATTTTGATTCGAAAGGTCTTCTCACCCGTGCCGAACTAAAAGCTATGGACTACCTCATTTCAAAAGATAAAAAAACAGGAAGAGAGGCTATTGGTATGATTATAGATACACTCGAAAAAGCTAAATACCCTGAAATACAAGATATATCAAGGGGAATTGGCAGATTAATGGTTACCGGTGCTGTTGTGTACGATTGGTGTTACGATCAGTTGAAACCGGCTGAGAAGACTCGTTTTGTAAATGCCTTTGTACGTCTGGCTAAAATGCTCGAGTGTGGATATCCTCCGGTCAAAGATTATTCAACAATTGGTCATGCTTGCGAATGGATGATTATGCGTGATCTGTTGTCTGCCTCTATTGCAATATATGATGAGTTCCCCGAAATGTATAACCTTACCGCTGGTCGGTTTTTCAAAGAGATTTTGCCTTTTCGCAACTGGTTTTACCCTGCTCACGGTTACCATCAGGGTATGTCGTATTTGAATGTGCGTTTTTCGAATGATCTTTTTGCTCTTTGGATATTGGATCGCATGGGAGCTGGGTATGTGTATAACCCGTCGCAACAGTTTGTATTGTACGATATGATGTATAAACGCAGGCCTGATGGTCAAATACTTGCAGGTGGTGATTTAAATTTCAGTCGGAAAGATTATAAATCATTCGCCTTACCTTCGCTACTTGCCGGCAGTTATTACAAAGACGAATACCTGAACAACGAATTTTTGAATAATTCAAAAATTGAAAACCAGTGTAAATTGTTCGATTTTCTGTGGCGCGATACCGATCTGGCACGTCGAAAACCGGATGATTTACCGTTGACCCGTTATTCTGGCTCACCTTACGGTTGGATGATTGCCCGTACCGGTTGGGGGGCAGAAAGCGTGATTGCCGAGATGAAAATTAATGAATATCATTTTCTCAATCATCAGCATCATGATGGAGGTGCATTTCAGATTTATTACAAAGGACCTTTAGCCATTGATGCCGGAGCTTACGAAGGAAATGCTCCGGGAGGATACAACAGTGCCCATGTGAAGAATTATGCGAAACGTACCATTTCTCACAACAGTCTCCTGGTATACGATCCCAAAGAGATTTTCCCTTCTGCCAACTACGGTGGTGCTAATAAAACCGATTTTGTCGGGAACGATGGCGGACAACGATTACCTGGCAATAAGTGGGGACCAGCCAAAGACCTGAATGAATATCTGAACAGCAACTTCAAGACAGGAACGATTTTGGCCAATGGTTTTGGACCCGGTACTCAGTCACCTGATTATTCTTACCTGAAAGGCGATATCACGGAAGCCTATTCTGCAAAAGTAAAGGAGGTGAAGCGTTCGTTTGTGTTCCTCAATCTCAAGGATGCAAATATACCGGCGGCACTCATTGTGTTTGACAAAGTGGTTGCTTCAAATCCCGATTTCAAAAAGTTTTGGTTGTTGCACAGCATCGAACAGCCCGAAATAGCCGGCAACCAAATCACCATCAAACGAACTAAAAACGATGATAGTGGTATGTTGGTGAATACCGTGTTGCTCCCCGATCTGGCAAATGCTGATATTCAACCGGTGGGAGGAAAGGGCAAAGAGTTCTGGGTTTTTGGAACAAATTATACCTTCGAGATGAAACCGGGACAAGATGAGGCAAATGAACGTGGCGAATGGCGGGTAGAAATATCGCCTAAGAAAGCTGCCTCCGAAGATTATTATCTGAATGTAATGCAAATTACCAATAATACACAGAAGTCCATGTATGCAGTAAAACGCATTGATGGCGATAAAGTAGTGGGTGTGCAGATTGCCGACCGAATTACCTCCTTTAGCAAAAATTTCATGATCATTGATCGTTCGTTTGGCTTATCCGTAAAAGGGAATGAAGTTTATAAGATGGTACTCACCGATTTATTGCCGGGTACCTGGCAGGTAATGAAAGATGGAAAAGTATTTCTGCCTGCTGTAGTAGTACGCAACGATGATGCTATTCTATATATGGAAGGTACTGCCGGTGAATACAGGTTTTTACGATAAGGAAAAATAATTATTTTTCAGAAGTTGACTCAGAAAAAATTGAATGTCAAAGCAAATTTCTCAAAGTTTAAATATAAAAATGAAAAAAAGCATCATACTTTTTATTCTGGCATTCATTGGATGTGCTTTTTACGTGAATGCCCAAATCTATTCGTTTGAAGATGGAATTGTACCAACGATTTTTATAACCAACGGTAATTTAACCGTTGCTGACAAGAAATTCAAATTGGGAAATAAATCGTTGTGTTGGGAATGCAAAGCAGGTTCTAAATTGACGCTTGCAAACATAACCGGACTGGAAGAAGCTTCGAAAAGCAATGCCGGGGGTGTTTTTTTATGGCAGTCCTTTTTATATTCTATCTTTCAAGTATGAATTCGCATTTATCCTCAATCATATGAAACAGCAAAAAATTAAATTTCTCGCAGGGTTAAGTTTGTCAATGACCGTTGGTAGCCTTATTGCACAAAATCAGACCAAACCCAACCTAGTTTTTATTTTTGCCGATCAGCTCAGAGCCGATGCATTGGGCTACTCCGGAAACAAAAAAGCGATTACCCCCAATATTGATAAGTTCTCAAAACAAGCCTTGAATTTTAAGAATGCAGTCTCTGTTACTCCGGTATCTGCTGCTTATCGGGCGAGTTTGTTTACTGGGAAGTATACCAGTTCTACCGGCATGGTTATAAACGAGTTGATTATGAACCCCAATCAACGCACTATTGCCCATATTTTGGGTGAGGAAGGTTATGAACTGGGATATGTGGGTAAAATGCATTTGAATGACAGGGGTTCAAGAAGTTATAAGAAAGGACCCGAACGATATGGTTTCGATGGTTATTGGGCAGCCTATTCTTTTAATCACAAAAGTTTTAAAGGATTCTATTATACCGACGATGAACAAGGGAATGAGAAAAAGGTGGATCTGCCCGGAAAGTATGAGCCGGAAGTAACTACCGGATTGGCAATTGATTATATCAAAAAACAAGCTTCGAAGGATAAACCTTTTGCCTTGTTCCTTTCTATGAATCAGCCACATGATCCCTGGGTAAAATCAAATGTGCTACCTCAGTTTTACGAAAAGTTTAAGGATACTAAATTTGAGCTGCCTCCAAATTTCAACATGACTCCTGATAAATATATGGATAGATTTCCGGATGATTTTCTTCAGGGAGATTCAGCTTGGACGCAATCATTTATTCAGGGAGATGGCTATCAGGAAACTATGCGCTGTTATTATGCCATGGTTAATTCGGTGGATGAACAGTTTGGACGAGTAATGTCTGTTCTTGATAGTATGGGTGTTGCCGATAATACTATTGTTGTGTTTACTACCGATCATGGAGAAATGTTTACCTCTCAAGGACGTATATTTAAGCTTACATTCTACGACGAAGCAGCAAATGTTCCTTTTTTGATTCGTTTTCCAAAAGTTAAAACGAAGGGAGTTAGCGATGCCTGTTTAAATACACCCGATATAACTCCAACTCTGCTGGGATTAATGGGCTTGAAAAAGAAAATATCTAACGAAATGGAAGGGAAAGATCTGAGTTTTATTTTAAGACACGAGCAAGGGGAAGAGCCAGCATTTTCCTTTTTACAGGGAATGGGTCATACTTTTCAATGGATTGATGGTTTTGAATGGAGAGCAGTAAGAGATAAACAGTTTACGTATGCCCGATATTTAAGAGATGGTTCCGAGCTTCTTTTCGACCGAAAAAATGATCCCTTTGAAAAAAACAATGTGATAGAGAGCAAGGAGTACTTGTTGGCGTTAAACAAACTCCGCAATGAGATGAATCAGAAAATGAAGGAGCTAAATGATGAGTTCCATCCCTGCACATGGTATAGAGACCATTGGATGTATAAGAATTACAGTGTTAAGGCCGCTGCAAAAGGTGAGTTTGGACCGATTCCTCCTATCGAACCAATCAGAAAATATTAATACATTATGAAAATTCAAACATATCTATTCGTCCTGCTATTCCTTCCCCAATTATCGGGAATGAAAGCCCAATATCTTAAAAACCGGGATAAGAAGAATGAACACCATTATTTTGGATGAGCTTTTAAGGTAAGAGGTCTCGCGAACGATAAATTGACCAGCCTCGTGTTTTTATAAACTCACTATGGTTTGAATGTTAAGCTAATAATAAACACTATATGCTGCTTTCTTTGTTGTTTCAACGTGAGCGAAAGTATTTTCAACTTCAGTGAAAGCGTTTTTTTTGATATAAAGTGTAATTTTGACCATTAACACAAGCCTTATTGTTTAGGTCATCGGATTGACTTAAAAAGAATCTAAAACACAACACATGAAATCCTCTATAAACACATTAATCTCTTTGGCGATGTTGGAAATTCCTCCCTTTGCATTTGTTCCCCGGAGCAATATGCCTCAAAAGCACAATGTGATGTTTTCCATTCTTGATGATTTGTGTTCATTGCGTTGAATAATAGTTGAAAAAAGAATTATATATCGGAAATGAAAAAAAATGTATTGGCATTAGCATTGTTTTTTGCCCCTTTCAACGGCGCATTACAAGCCCAAATCTATTCATTCGAAGATGGACAAGTTTCGTCGGCATTTACAACTACTGATGGTCGGCTAGCGGTTTCGGGAGCGAAATTCAAATTGGGTATTAAATCATTGTGTTGGGACTGGAAAGCCAGTTCAAAACTCACGCTTGACAATCCAACAGGACTGGAAGAGGCTTCAAAAAACAGGGATGGCGGTATTTATTTATGGGTGTATAAT
>CAIWIS010000179.1 GCA_903912795.1 uncultured Bacteroidales bacterium | reverse complement strand
GGTTTCAAAAATACACATTTTCGAATCTTTTTTAGGGTTAGAATGATAACAATAAGCGTATAAAATCATAAAAATCAGAGCGTATATTCCGGCAATTGCCAATTCTGATCCCATTTCAGCTCCTTGCCTTTTTTTACTCCATAAAAATTAAATTTGTTTGCCGGTAGATTTATTGGTTCAACGGGGACAATTTTCGAATTTGATTCGAGTAAGAGGACTACTTCTTCGCCAGCTTTTAAATCCAAGGCAAATTCATTATTTGGCAAAGTCGTAAGAGTGATTTTTCGACCTTTATTTTTCAGAAATGCTTTTGTCCAACCCGGAATTTTCACAATGCAAGGTTCGCCTGCCAAACTCTTGATTTTAACCCATTGCGTTTGTCCATTTTTTCGTACGGCACTTACCAAGAATGCACCTTGCGTGCGCAATTTATCGAAGGATACTTCCTGCCATTTATCGGGCATGGCGGGGAAAATACGAATTTTGCCACCCCAGCTTTGCAGCAACATTTCCGAAATGGCATTAGCGGCACTGAGCGGCGTTTCAATCACCGGATTTTTGCCGCCCACTTCTACGTAAAATGTATTGCTCAGTAACAAACTGATACCAATATTCCCATTCAGAAAATGGTGCATAATAGCCTCAGCATCATTGCCTCTACCCAATGCAGCATACAACGAAGCAGCACCTGTAAACGAATAACCAGCCAATTCTTTTCCCCCGCCAATTTGGTGCCAATGTACAACGGATTTATCCACCAGTTTGCGGTCGTTTTCATTGTCAGGGTTCAGCACAAAAAGCGGATACAAGCCCAATAAATGCGAATAATGGCGGTGCGATTTGTCCAAAGCCTGTTCACTACCAATCATTACACCGTTTTCGTTGATTGGTAGCGGAATCAACGCATTTAAAGTAGTTTTCCATTGCGCTATTTCAGACTGCGTCGAATTATTTTTTTCGGAACATTCTATCATGGCCGTAAGCAACCAACGATACAAAGCCAGATTGTAACTCGAATTTTTGTATATTTTAAAACCTTCGTATTCAGGCGATTCCATTTCGGTCATTTCCAATTGACCTTTATCGTTCCGAACGAGGCGTTTTTCGTACAATTTTGAAATCTGAGTGGCTTTTGGCAACCATTTCTCATTCAATACCTGCCAATTTCCGCCATAGCGAAGTTGCAACCAATAGTTGTGCATAGTCCACGTAAAATCGCCTAATTTGGGGTTATCGAACTTGGTTAACAGCGCCTCGAACTGTTCATCAATTAACGTTATTAGATTTTCGCCAAGTTCCAAATGATTGCTTTGCAGTACATTCCAGTAAGTAAGCTGCACATTCAAATTCCACCACAAACCCGGCCACTGACTCACCCTGAAATAAGGGCCAAACAAATCCAAAGCAGGACTATCAGGTCGCGAACAAGTTGCCATTTTGTACATTTGAATCCAGTAAAACGACTCCATTTGTGCATCGGGAATACTCAAAAAGGATTTTTGGTAAAAAGCATGCCACCAGTTACGGTGCTCTTTCTCCATCTTTTTCTTACTTGTTTTCAATGCTTCACGAATGGTATTTTCGGCTACCGCCTTTGATTTATTAACCGCAGGCACTTCGTTGGCAATGGACACGTAGAGTGTCGAAGAATTGTTTTTACCGGATTGCTCCTGCCACGAGGTTGCATAATCGCCACCTGCCAGCAAGGTTTGCACACAGCTGTGAATCCCATTTTCGGACGATAAAACCGGTTTGGGATTAGTTACATAGATTTTATCGCTCCATGGAAAAACCTGCACACGAGGCGAAGCCGGATTACCCGGACGGAATTCCCATTTATAAGCTGCCGGTTTTCCATCTATTGTTTCGGTTGACGAAATTTCGAAGATATTGAGCATACGCTGATAAGGCGTGTAAGCCCTGAGCGTTATGGTACCCAAATCGGTAACAATAGTCCCACGGATTTCGGCATTCCACATATCCTGTCGCAACGAACCGGACAGAATCTTTCCGGCAGGGCGCAACGCCATTCTCCCAATATCCAATCGCGGAAAATCGAACATTACCGATGCTCCCAATACGCCCATCGACGTTTTGCGGTCGGGCGCTTTGCGGTGGTCGGTTACATCCTGTCGGCCAATATGAAAATCGATGCAATTGTCTTTCATTGTGGCGAACATCATCATGCCCACTTGTCCGTTGCCCACAAAAGCGCCTTCGTTCCATTGCAAGGGCAGTTGCTCAAATACCAAATCATGCCGACCAATAAACTGAGGCCAGTCGATATTTGTGGTTTTTTGACTGATCAGATTTTGAGTAAAAACCAGAAAAAAAAGAGTTGCAAGTATTTTTAAATGATGTGATTTCATTGAATTGGTAATTAATTATTTTTTATCATTTTAAATCCTCAACCCCAAACGAATACTTCTTCCCCTTCGCCGTCTTCAAACTCACCACTTCTCCTTTATATCTGACATTCAGGCTATTACCAATTTTAGATACAACCTGCAATTTCTTCAAAACATTATTTTCCCACTCAATATTTACTTCAAAACCACCTTTGGCAACAAGTCCGGAAATTTTTCCATTGGCAAATTTAGTGGGTAATGCCGGTAAAATATCGAGGTAATAATCGCCGTTTTGGTCGCGCAAATGGCTTTGAAGCAGCATTTCTGTAATGCCCGAAGTCGCGCCAAAGTTTCCATCAATCTGAAATGGCGGATGCGCATCGAATAAATTGGCATACAAACCACCACCTTCGGCCATGTCCACATTATCGGTATTGAGCGATGGCACAATAAGATTGTTCAGAATAAGATACGCATGGTCGCCATCGAGTAAACGCGCCCAAAAGTTGATTTTCCATGCACGCGACCAGCCTGTACCTTCGTCGCCACGATGCTTCAGAACAACTTTACATGCTTTGGCTAACTCAGGGGTGTTTATTGGCGATATTTCATTGCCTGGATGCAAACCCCAAAGGTGCGAAACGTGGCGATGTTCGCTTTTGGGGTCGTCTCTATCTTCCACCCATTCCTGCAACTGTCCGTAACGGCCAATTTGATTGGGAACAATTTTCGCTTTTTTATCGGTCAACATGTTGGCAAAATCAGTATCGATGCCCAGAATTTTTGCAGCTTCGATGGTGTTTGTAAACAGGTCGCGAATAACCTGATGATCCATAGTTGGGCCCATTACCAATCCACCATTTTCGGGACTATTACTTGGCCCACTCACCAACCACTGTGGATGCGCAGGATGCGGAATAAGATAAGCAGCATAAAATTCGGCTGCACTTTTCATAATCGGGTAAGCCGTTTCCTGTAAAAACTTTTTATCGCCAGTGTACTCGTAATGCCACCACAAATGCTGGCTCAACCAACCGCTACCACTCACCCAAATACCATGATCGGCACCATTGATGGGAGCTGTACCACGCCACAAGTCGGTATTGTGGTGCAATACCCAGCCCGGAGCGTTATAATGTTCTTTGGCTGTGCTTTTTCCTGTAACAGCTAAATCTTTGAGCATGGCGAACAAAGGCTCGTGACATTCCGAAAGATTGGTCATTTCGGCCAACCAATAATTCATTTCGGTATTAATATTCACCGTGTACTTACTATCCCAGGGTGGAATAAGTTTATCATTCCAAATCCCTTGTAAGTTAGCGGGTTGTGTTCCCGGTCGTGACGATGAAATTAGTAAATAGCGGCCATATTGATAAAGCAAAGCCACCAAATTTGGATCTTTATCTTTGGTGTACGACATAAGGCGTTCGTTGGTAGGACGGGCAGAAAATTCAGTTACTCCCAAATCGATAGAAGTGCGATTGTAAAGCTTTTGATAATCTGCAATATGAACTTTTTTTGCTTTTTCGTATTTCAAATCCGTTATTGCTTTTTGATATTTATTGCAACGTTCCGCTGCATTGGCACTAATATCGTTGTAATTCACAAAATTGGTTGCAGCCACTAATTTAAGCACTACCGAACTTGCATTTTTTACTTCAATAATGTTATTATTTGCCACCAAACTTCCATCCGTATTTTGCACTAGCAAGCGCGATTCGAAATTTATTTTACTCGTAGGATATTTAAAATTACCTTTTTTCTCGTAATAATCGTAAGGATAATTATTGGTATTTCCTTTCAGAATAAGTTGATTTCCAACAGTTGTTATGCTTTTATTATAATGCGGACATGATAATTCAACTTTAAAATTCAAGGCTTTGGCTTTGCTGGCAGTAATTTTCACAAAAATAGCATTATCGGGAAAAGAAGCAAACATTTCGCGGGTAAAAGTAACGCCATCAACCTGATAAGTTACCGATGCCAACGCATTACCAAGCGTTAAATCGCGATAAAACCGTTCTGCCTTTTCGTGTCCGGGAAACGATAATAAAATATTACCCAAAGGTTGATAACATTGCTGCCCATAAGGTTGCGACATAAACTCTTTATTTGCCAATTGATGTGCATCCTGTTGTTTGCCTGAAAAAAGCAATCCGCGTATGGAATCAAGGTACTGAAAGGCACCTTTGTGTGCATAGTCGTGTGGCTGACCAGTCCAAACCGTTTCCTCGTTAAACTTAATGGTTTCCTTTTCGGTACCGCCGTAAATCATGGCAGCCATGCGTCCATTGCCAAGCGGTAAAGCCTCTGTCCAAATTTTGGCCGGCTTGTTATACCACAGTTTTAGCGACTGGCCGTGAAGGGTAAAAACGCAAAATGTTGCAATAATTACTGATAATGTAAATTTTGAAATCCTTTTCATTGATATTAAATTTTATTATTTACAAAATTACCAATAATTAATGCAACATTAAGGTATAAAATGATATTTTTATGTGGTTGAAATAATAAATTCTTATTTATAATCCAGCCAAGTTGTTATTTTTGCGTTTTTGTTGGATACAAAACGTATCCAGCGGGCTTGCGTTGTTGCGGGGAACTTGTATTTGAATTTTGAGTTAGGTTTCACTTCAATGGTTTTATAACTCATCCAATCGTTATCGCCCGTAGGGTCAAACTCAATGCTTATATTAATTGGTTCAGCCGAAAAATTGGTGAGTGTAAGTGTTCTGTTGTCGTACAAACCAAACAAATAGGCATCCGAAGGAATGGCAGCTTTTACGTCTGCATTAAACCACGGACCACCTTGTCCGACTGGCTTGCCGAGTTTCCACAAATCGTCGATAGCGCCAGCCCAAACTGTACATTTACCATCGGCTGACGAGAAAATATGCGAATTTGCCTTTTGTTTAGATGCATCAACACCTGTGAGCACCATCATACCCCGATACGACACATAATCGTTAATTTGGAAATTGTGCGAAGAAACGGGACGAATTTTTGCAAAACCATCCGCATTTTCGGAAGGCAACTCATAAAATGTACCACCAAGGCTAAACAAATCGCGCTCCGTAGCTACTTCGCGACAAATACGCAGTTTATTATTTTCAGTTAGATTCTTATAAGCAGCCGCTCCAAGAGGTAATCTCCAACGACGTTTGGCATCGTCGACCACTAAATACGAACCAGCTTCAACTGTTAACACATTGGTTGGAATAGCCATTTTTGTACGAATAAAATTAGCTGATTTTTCATCGGTTTTAGGCACAATATTCATATTTTCGTCCATTTCGTAATAGCCGACTTCGGTTGTTGTGCCATTTGTAGTACTATTGGCCAAAATTCCCAACGCACGACGATTGTCGCCCAAGCTGTAAAGCAAACCACCGCTTACTTTTGTAGCTTTTGCAGGAGCTAAACCAGTAAAGATTTTATCAGTTTTAGTAACACGTTTGCGCGAATCGGAATAAACAAAACTTACTGAAACCAACGCTTCTTTGTTAGCTGTAACTCGCACCCATTCTCCTGTTTGATTTTCCGAAAAAGCCAACTGTTTAGCACCTTTGGCTGTTACGACTACATCTTGAAGTTTCGTCCATTGGTTATTTCCGGCTTTATCTACTTCGAAACTAAAAGTTACTTCGGTAGGGCTATCGTTTTTAATCCATGCGCTACGATTTTGCCAGCCCGCAAACAAAAAAGGCTCTG
Source organism: uncultured Bacteroidales bacterium (assembly GCA_903912795.1). Taxonomy (GTDB): domain Bacteria; phylum Bacteroidota; class Bacteroidia; order Bacteroidales; family Paludibacteraceae; genus Paludibacter. The sequence goes on along the minus strand of CAIWIS010000179.1, from coordinate 26 downwards.
AAACTTCGCCCGCCATTACTTTTTCT
>CAIWIS010000178.1 GCA_903912795.1 uncultured Bacteroidales bacterium | reverse complement strand
TTTTACACCCAAAGCCGTAATATCCAATTCACGTAGCTTTTCGGGTTTAATAGCAGGATGAACACGTTTAGCAGCTTCTTTTCCAATGGTTTTCCATGCTTTGGGGTCTATCATTTTACCATTAAATAGCGAGACTTGTTCGTTCAGAAATGCCCTGTAAATAATTGGTTTGTCAGCAGTTCCATTATCTTCTTTGCCAAAAGCGAGCGTTGTTGCCAGTTGGTACCGTCCGCCACGCAACCATACTGTAATACCTTTTTCGGGTAAGTTATTGCCCTTATTCAACTCACGAATATACGATTGTGCTTTGGCTATGGTTTTCCATGGTTTCTGAACTGAACCATCATTGTCATCATTGCCGGAAGGCGAAACATAAAGATCTAATCCTGTTTTAATTTCTGGACCCCAACCGAGTTCAGGTTGTGCTGCTTTTAGATTGGTTGTAATAAAAAATAAGAAAATAAGCGCTTTGAAAAAGCTGGATGTGTTTGTTTGCATAGTAATTTATTTTTAAAAATATCACGTTACAAAATTAGAGTTATATCAGACTTAGGAATGCGATTTTTGTTTCAAATAAAGGAATAATTGTATCAATAGTTTTAATCTGAAGCAGAATTTGACTCAAAAACAAAAATCTTTGTATATATTTGCATTCAAACCCCGCAATAAAATCTGATACATGCGTTTGAGAATACTGACTCTTACATTATTATTTGTCATAATCCACTGTTTTTCAGCAGAGGACGACAATTTCCAATTTAGCAATCTATCTGTAAAAGAAGGACTTTCGCAGAATACGGTTATTCGAATTTTGCAGGATAGTAAGAACTACATGTGGTTCTGTACGCGCGATGGACTTAATCGGTACGACGGAACATCGTTCAAAATTTATCGCTCCTCGCTAACCGACGAAAACAGCATTAGTAGCAGCGATGTAACTTCAATAGCTGAAACAAAGTCCGGCGGATTCTGGATTGGAACACATCATGGCTTGAATTATTTTGACCCTAAAACAGAGAAATTCAAGCGTTATTTTCATGATGAAAAAAATAAATTTTCGGTTTCGAGTTTGGCTATCAAACATTTATTAAACGATAAATTGGACAATACCTGGATTGGAACTACCAAAGGATTAGATGTTTATCAGAAAAATACCGACAATTTCAAACACATTTACACCAACGATGCTATTATTTGGCTTATTCAGCGAGCTAATGGTAATATTTGTTTTGCATCCGTACGCGATGGACTTTTTATTTATGATGTAAAAACAAGTAAATTAAGCAATTATCCATTACCTGCCAATGATTATATTTACACGCTTTTCGAAGATTCCGAACACACGCTTTGGGCCGGTATGTGGTCGAACAGTTTAAAGAAATTCAATCCCGATACCAAAACATTTGAACAAATTCCACTGAAAATGCGGAATGGCGCATCGTTCGACCACGAGCAAATTGGGTATATGGTAGAATACAAACCGGGATTTTTGATGCTGGCAACCCGCAAAGGATTGTTGATATACGACATTAAAAATAAGATAGTTACACAGCAACTCAACATCCGGAACGGACAATTAAAAGACGAAAAAGTAATTACACTTTACAAGGACAAAAGTGAAAGTATTTGGGTGGGAAGTTGGAATGGCGGCATCGATTTTTACAGTAAATATAGCAATTATTTTAATCAGATTACGCCCATTGTTTCTGGCAAAGAAAAAATAGGTTGTATAAATTCCGTTACCGAAATTGGCGGAATAATCTGGTTGGGAACTGATAATGGTTTGATTACTTATAATCGTAAAGCCAATAGTTATCAGGAGATTAATACGGGCGTAAATTCAACATTTAACGAAGTGAAATTTATTTACCGAGATAACGATAAACTCTGGGTTAGCATTTATGCAGGCGGACTTCACATTTTAAATCTGCAAACAAAACGGATTGAACGCAGCATTCCTAACTTCAATTATGGCTATGTAAAAGCCATGACGAAAGATGCCGCTGGCAACTATTGGATAGCCACCGGTACCAACGACCCTTTTTTGATGTTTAATCCTAATACAAATCAGTTCCAAAAACGCTTCCCCATAAAAGGTTCGAAACAACTTTTTATGCCTGTAAATGTGCAGGATGTATTGCTGGATAAAGAACAAACGGTATGGGTAGGAACGCGTTCGGACGGTTTATATCGTTATAATTTCAGAACGAAAGAATTGCAACATTTGCAGGCAACTCCCGATAGCAATTCACTCAGCAACAGTCATGTTAGTGCTATTTTCAGAGACTCGAAACAACAACTTTGGGTAGGAACTTATGGAGGTGGACTCTGTTTATACAACGATAAGTCAGGGAAATTTAAAACTTTTAATCATAAAAATGGATTATTGAATGATGCCGTTTGTGGCATCATGGAAGATACCGATGGCTCGCTTTGGATTTCGACACTCGAAGGAATTTCGCATTTTAATCCATCGAAAAAAGTGTTTGACAATTACACAAACAGCAATGGATATCCGGTTCAGGAAACAGTAACACACGCCTCTATGCGGCTGAGCGACAATTCGTTTATCGTTGGTGGTGTCAATTCGTTTGTGTTGTTCAATTCCGATCGGATTGTAAAAAATCCCATTATTCCCAATGTGGTTATTAGCAAATTTAAAGTGTGGGCCGATAACGTGTCGGACAATGCTTCGACAACCGAATCGGTTTTTCCGGATAAAGAAGTGGAACTGAAGTACTATCAGGCTGCGTTTACCATTTATTTTGCGGCTTTGAATTACGTTTTCCCCAACAAAAACCAGTATGCCTACATGCTCGAAGGTTTTGATAAAAACTGGAACTCGGTTATCAATGAGCGTTCAGCTACTTACACTAATATCCCTCCGGGCACGTATACATTTCGTGTAAAAGCCTGCAACAACGATGGCGTTTGGAACGAAGAGGGTGCTTCGTTTGATATTCACATTTTACCTCCACCCTGGAAAACGTGGTGGGCATATCTCATTTACACACTGTTGATTATATCTATTTTGGGTGGTTTTATTTATTATATACTGAATAAACAACAGCTCGAAACCGACATTACCATCAAGCAAATTGAGCAACGAAATTTGGAAGATAATCACCAAATGCGTGTACGTCTTTTTACCAATTTTTCGCACGAATTACGCACACCGCTCACGCTGATTATTGGCCCTTTGAATGAAATTCTGTCGAAAGTGGAATTACCAGAGTGGTTGCGACCAAAATTAGAACTGATTTTCAAAAATGCA
>CAIWIS010000177.1 GCA_903912795.1 uncultured Bacteroidales bacterium | reverse complement strand
CCGGTTCAGGGTATTTTTATCAGAAATTTTCCTGACATCAGCAGATTTAATGATTCTGGAGCCACGTAGAATGACTTTTTCGTTGTTATATGCCGCGTAAATTACCGGAAACTGAGCAGTTCCACCATCTTCTTTGGTAAGTTTAAACGGTTTTTCCAACGAGTAAATACCACCACGAATAAATACAGTGACCGTTTTGTCGGAATGATTCAGGGCTTTTACAGCAGCTTTTGCTTTTTCCAAAGTTGCATAAGGCTTTTCGATTGTTCCGGGATTAGTATCGTTGCCCGTGGTGCTAACATAAAATGTTTGTGCTGATAAAACAACATAAGATGTTATTAATAAAACAGTTACAATGATTTTTTTCATGGCAGAATTAAAAAGTTGTTGTTACTTTATTTGTTTTGTCTTTATCCAACATAGTAATTTCAGCTATTCCGTTAGTCACAATTACCGAAATATCTGTCGGTTTCTCTACGCTGAGTATTGTTTTTCCATTTACCGTGAGCGAAGAAAAGTCGGTTGCAACAAATTTTTCCAGTTTTCCGGAATCCCAAGTTTTTATGGCAGCCAAACCGTTACATTTAATGGTGAAAGTATCGTCATTTTTGTCGGATTTTAGTGTTTGAGTGTCTTTAATGTTTGTAAAAGTGTATGAACCATCTTCATTTAGCACGCCATTTGGAAATTCACGTTTTGAAATGCCAAGCTTTGAAATATCATTTACTGAATATGATTTACATGTAGCTTTTTCCACAATTTCATTCCATTGTTTGCTGATGTTTTTTCCATCAAAATCGTGTGTTGCAGTTCCATCCACCATGAGTTTTCCACCTTTGTCTACATAGCTTTTCAGGAAATCGAAGGTTGATTTTCGGGCATATTGTGGAGCTATAAACACAACAGCGTCAAATTCGTGTCCCTGAATTTCGGGTTTTCCGTTTGCATTCAGTTTCAGACGAGCATCGGCAATTAAATCGGTAGGTACAAGTGCATTCAAGTAACCAACATTCCACAGTTGTTTTGCTTTATCCTCAATTTTCAGACTTACATTGATATCCATCATGCCGCGTTTGGTCGAATCGGGATACCAATTTGCCAATTCCTCCATACCAAATATCACCAATAATTTTATTTTTGGAAAAGAAGGATTAAAACGATTCAGTAAACGAGCAGCATTTTCCACTTTATTAATTTCAGCAAGTGCTTCGGGCTTTTCCACACTTACACCCCATTTTTGAATGTCGTTAATAGCATGATAATGTGTTCTGATTCCATAAGTTAAGTCCGAGTTTGCTTTGTTCACAATTTTGGTTAGACTTTTATCGTAGTACATATTGTACATCACGTTTTTTGGATAAGTGAACCCAATTCCCATTTGTGTGGGCGTGGAAGTACCTTCATCGCTGTGTCCGTAGTCACGTTTAACGTTCCACCAGTTTAGTCCGGTTTGCCAAATTTCGTCGCCATCCAGAAAGTTATGGTGCGTGTTGTGGAGTCCGATAAAAGTATTGGAGCCATAAAACTCTTTACCTTTGTCGTAAATTGTTTTTTCCATTTCCAACGTACCGCTGCGCATAGCGCTCATATAGTGATTGATAGCTTTCATGCGAACTTCAGGTTTGCCTTGTGGTGCATAACGCATATCGAAAAGTACTTTTTCAGGTTCTAAGCCGGTTGAAACTTTTAATTTTTCAGCCATTGGCAGAGAATACGGACGGCCACGGAAAACGTCGTTTGATTTTTCGAGTTCCCAAGTTGGTGACACGCGCATATTGGTGTATTCGTCGAGTCCAACGCCATCGAACGGAATATCCGAGTATGCTTTGAGAGCTTGTGTTAAGTTCGCCACTGCTTCGGTTCCGTGATTTGTACAAATATTGTAGTAATGTTGCGTCAGAATATAAGCTGTGTAACCTTTTAGTTTTTTTCCTCCATCAAGTTTAATTTCAACAATTTCTTTATTGCTGTTTGTGGAAGTACATTGTGTAGTTATGTCTTTCAGACTTTTTGGGTCGTACAGGCCACTTCCGGTTTTTTTGAAAGCATACACTTT
>CAIWIS010000176.1 GCA_903912795.1 uncultured Bacteroidales bacterium | reverse complement strand
CCCATATAACCAACGCTAGCAGTAGTTGCAATTTTTTCCTTGATATAAGTTGTACGACCAGTCATGCCTGATTGTTGTACTAAAATTCTTAATTTCAATGTATTTGCAAATTTCAACCATTTGGTCATATTGCCTCCATACATAATGTCACTTGATCCTGGAACAGCATTGGCATCAGCAGGCGCATTTTTAATCAAATTGATTGCTTCATCAATTTTTACAACTAAATCTTCGTAGATTGTTTTTTGGTCATCATATTTTGGTTTCAAAATATCTTGACTTGTTTTGAATGCCTCTGAGTAAGGAACATTTCCCCAACAATCAACTAAAGTTTGAAAAATGTAAGCTTTCATTATTTTAGCCATAGCTAAATAGTACACATCTTTTGCATCTGTTGAACTTTTTTCAATTGCATCAAGGTTATTACCTACCAAGTACAATTCGTTAAAAGCGTTTTGATAATCGCTATTTATCAATTTGTACTGTACAAGGCTTTGTGGTTGTGAGTAACCAGCACTAATTGACCACAATCCATGCCACAAGTACACAAAGTCAAAACGACGTGGATTATTCATTGTGCTTACAATACCCGAAAGTGTTGTAGGTAGCACTAATTTTGGTGTTACTTTGGACGCTGTATTAGGATTAACTTCGTTTACTGACAGAAAATCTGTACACGAGCTACCAAATAAAGCTGTTGTAACCAGCAGTATTAAAATATATTTTTTCATTGCTTTCTTGAATTAATTATTTATTAAAAAGTTAATTTCACTGAAAAACCATAAACTCGTGTAGGAGGTGTTTGATCTTCATCTGTAAAACCTAATGCATTACTAGTTGCAGCATTTGAGTTAAATTCAGGGTCACTCCAAACATTTGTTTTTGGTCTAAACAAGAACAAGTCACGGCCTACAAAAGAGATTTGAGCAGCTTGCATAAATTTCAAAGCAGGAATCTTCTTAACTGGGATTTCGTAAGCTAATGATACTTCACGTAATTTCCAGAATGCAGCACTTGTTAAGTATGCTTTATCAGTAGTATGATAATCTGAGTTTACCCAAAATGCACGACCAGCATCTGTAACCAATACATCTGTATTTGGAGTAAATGAACCATCAGCGTTTTTAACTACTGAATTTGGAATTACAAATGGTTGACGGCCATTAAGTGCCGAGTGTTCTGAAACGCCAGTAAAGTCAAGTGCATTACCTACATCATTCAAAATCATATTACCCCCACGATAATCAGCTACTATGCTCAAACTTACACCTTTGAATGTAAAGTTGTTCGAAATACCTAATAAATGGTTAGGATCACCATGACCTGCCAACACTAATGCTGGGTTTTTAGTAGGTAAACCAGTCATTTTGTCAACAATAATACGTCCATCAGGATCACGCAAAACGTCAGTAATACGTAATGCAGGGAATTGCTCACCAACTACTGCATAAGAAACTGAGCGAGCTGCACCATAAGCAGTACCATCATTTACAGGAAGTTCATTTAATCCTGGATAAATAGATATAACTTTATTAGTACGGTAAGAGTAGTTTACTGCAAGATTCCAAGCAAAACCACCTGCGTTAATAATTTTATTCAATTTCAAATCGGTTTCAATACCTTGCGATTCCAATTCACCTGCATTGATATATGCTGACATATAACCAGTAGCTGAAGAAATAGAAGCTGGAATAGTTTGGTCAACAGTATTAGATTTGTAAGCATCTACTGTTAATTCAATTTTACCTTTCAAGAAGCTTGTTTCAACACCAACTTCATAACTGTTTGTCATTTCAGGTTTCAAGTTTGGATTGCTAAGTGTTCCGCTTAAACGGAAACCTGCATTTGAACCATAAGGAAAACCAGCACCTGGCAGAAACGAAGGAGTAGTAGCATACCAGTTAGCCAATGCAATTTGTCCGGTTTTTGACCATCCACCTCTTACTTTAAGGAAAGATAGAATATCCGATTCGGTCATTGAAGGCATAATGTCTGATAAAATCACACTACCGTCGACAGCTGGATAAAAGAATGAACGATTTTCGGCAGTCAAACGTGAATCCCAATCGTTACGTGCCGAAAGGTGTAAGAATGCATAGTTTTTATAACCAATAGTTGCATCTCCAAAAGCACCAATAGAGCTACGTTGCAAAGTTGATTGTCCGATACCAGCTTCCCCAACACGGTTAGCAATATTATAAAAATTAGGTATTACTAATGAACTTGCAGTTATTCCAATTAAATTGATATTTGATGAATACAAAGAAGTACCTAAAATAACTTTGGTAGTAAAATCACCAAATTTCTTATCAATTTTAGCCAAAAGGTCATTTGTAATATTAATTTCT